>JAFGVG010000197.1 GCA_016938095.1 Bacteroidales bacterium | reverse complement strand
TCGCGGCAGGGTTGTTATTTTGCTGTTCTGGGCATCATGGTCGAGTCATAGCATGGATGAAATGGAAAAACTGTCCTCCCTTGTGGAACGAGCCGGCAGAAACGATCTGGTCTTATACCAGGTATCGCTCGACAGAACACGTCAGTCGTGGATAAATGCCATTCCGGACAAGAAAAATGCAGGGGTACATGTCTCGGATTTGAAATACTGGGATTCACCTGTTGTCAACTTTTACCACCTTGAGAAACTACCCGCGATTTTTCTGATCAATGAAGAAGGGATCATTGCCGGACGCAATATTTCTGTCGATGAGCTTAAAAACTTGCTTGACACAACCATACAATAAAATACTCACGATGATTTTCCGAATCCAGATGAAGATGATGAATAAAGTTGCCCTCCTATGTTGTTTGCTTTTCTTTACAGCATGCAACCAAAACAAAGTAAGTATAACAGGTAAAATTGACAATGCCGGTGAAGCCGTATTGCACCTCGATGAGGTGGATGTTTACAACACTGTACCGCTTGATTCGGTTGTACTCAAACCGAACGGTAAATTCAGTTTCACATTTGCGGCGGATATGCCCGGGTTTTACCAGTTACGCCTTTCAACCGGAAAAGTTATAGTTTTGTTTCCCAAACCGGGCGAGGACATTGTGGTGGAAACCGACGCCAACAAGTTGTACCCGGCTTTAAAAATAAGCGGATCGCATGATACCGAGCAGATTACCAAACTGATTATCCTGCTTAACCAAACCACGGCCCGACTCGATTCCATCTCTAAGTTGTATACACAGGCCACTGACGATACGCTAAAAAGCTCACTTAACAAGGAATATCAGGAAGTTCTTGAAGCACATCGCAGGGCTTCCATGGCCTATATTCTTACCCATTCCAATTCCCTTTCGAGCCTTTATGCCATTTACCAGCAGTATTTTCCGGGCAATTACGTGTTTTACAAAACTTCAGACATACAGTTTTTTAAAATTCTGAGCGATTCGCTTTCGAAATACTATCCTGAATCGCATCACGTGGCTGCACTAAAAGCCAATTCCAAAAAAATGCTGAGCGATTATCAGACAATGGTACTGATGGAAAGTGCCGGACAAGTGGAGGGATTGCCCGATATTGCATTGCCGGCAACCAATGGCGATACCGTTAGCCTTCGTTCGTTAAACGATAAATACATCTTGCTGAGTTTTTGGAGTATGACCAATCAGCAATGTGTTACTGAAAACCTTCAGCTGAAGAATGTTTATAAGCAATTCAGCAGCAAGGGCTTTGAAATTTACCAGGTTTCGTTCGACCAGTCGGCGGATGCATGGCTCAAAGCGGTAAGGTTTGATGAACTTCCCTGGGTGAGCGTTATCAACGAGGGTAACCAGAATTCCATGGTGGCAGGTACTTACAATGTGAATCAGCTCCCGGCCAATTACCTGATCGACAATACCAGGCAGACCATTGTGGGCAAAAATCTGAGCCCGGCCCAATTGCAGGATAAATTGAACGAGTTGCTACGCTAATCTCCGACTGAAATTGACCACAGATAAAAAAGTATATTTTATTTCGGACCTGCACCTGGGTTTATATCCCCCTGAGCGAAGCGCTGAAAGAGAAAAGGTACTGGTAAACTGGCTCGGACAAATCAGTTCCGATGCAGCCGAGCTATACCTCATGGGTGATATTTTTGATTTCTGGCACGAGTACCGTCATGTTGTACCACGCGGGTTTACCAGGTTCCTGGGTAAACTGGCCGAAATGTCGGACAGTGGCATTAAGCTCCACTTTTTTACCGGAAATCACGATATATGGGTTTACGATTACCTGCCGGCCGAAATTGGATTGACGCTTTATCGCGACCCTGTCATTCGTGAAATGGACGGGCGAAAGTTTTTCCTGGGGCATGGCGATGGCCTGGGCCCCGGCGACCATGGTTATAAACTAATGAAATGGGGATTTACTAACAAGGTGTTGCAATGGCTTTTTGCCCGTATTCATCCCAATGCATCTATGGCTTTTGGAAAGCGGTGGTCAAAGTCGAGTCGCTACGCCAAGGGGATTATAGCAGAGTCATACAGAGGTGACGATAAAGAATTGCAGGTGGTTTTTGCTAAAAGTACTTTAGAAAGGGAACAATTCGATTATTTTATTTTTGGCCATCGCCATATACCTTTTGATATAAGCATTGGAAGAGCAAGGGTAATCAACCTGGGTGACTGGATCGTTCATTTTACTTTTGCGGTTTGGGACGGAAAGAATCTTGAACTGCATTCCGTTGATCCTGAGCAGGAAAAGACAATTCTGAGAAGATAATTTTCATGCATGGCTGCAGATCTGATACCTGCGCATAGGCCATAAAAAAACCCGGATTAACAGATCCGGGTTTTTTTATATGAATCATTACAATCAAATGAGCGATGTGGCAATGGTAACGCCTACCACTACAATGGAAACCATACTCATCAGTTTGATAAGGATGTTGAGCGAAGGACCTGAGGTGTCTTTGAAAGGATCGCCAACGGTGTCGCCAACTACTGCTGCTTTGTGACAATCGCTTCCCTTGCCGCCGAAATTACCTTCTTCGATGAATTTCTTGGCATTGTCCCACGCGCCGCCGGCATTGGCCATAAAAATGGCCAGTATGAAACCAGTGGAAACTGAACCTACCAGGAGGCCCATTACGCCGGCTACACCAAATAAAATACCTACAGCAATGGGGATGATAATGGCTAGCAAAGATGGCATCAGCATTTCACGTTGTGCACCCTTGGTGGAGATGGCTACGCAGCTGGCATAGTCGGGCTCGGCTTTGCCTTCAAGAATGCCTTTGATTTCGCGGAACTGGCGACGTACTTCGTCAACCATCGACTGTGCAGCACGGCCAACGGCATTCATGGTTAGTCCGCAGAAAAGGAAGGCGGCCATGGAGCCGATAAAGGCACCCACAAGTACACGCGGGTTCATCAGATCAACCTGGTAAAAATTCATAATATCCTGAATGCCTGCACTGTGAATATCAATACCCAGTGCTTCTTTAAAAGCGGCAGCTTTTTCTGGGATTCGGGCTACAGCGACTTTGACTTCCTCGACGTAGGAGGCCAGCAGAGCCAGTGCGGTGAGCGCAGCCGAACCAATGGCAAAACCCTTACCGGTGGCTGCAGTGGTGTTACCCAGCGAGTCGAGGGCGTCGGTACGTTTACGTACTTCGGGGCCGAGGTGGCTCATTTCGGCATTTCCACCAGCGTTGTCAGCAATCGGACCGTAAGCATCGGTGGCCAGGGTGATACCCAGCGTGGAGAGCATACCCACAGCAGCAATACCAATACCATAAAGGCCCATGCTGATGTTGGCAAAGTTGAAATTGGCCGCACTCAGGAACGCAAGTATAATGGCGGTACAAACAATAAGAACCGGAAAGGTAACCGAAATCATTCCGGTACCGATACCGTTGATAATCACGGTGGCAGGACCTGTTTTTGATGCTCCGGCAATAGACTGGGTTGGTTTATAACTGGATGATGTGTAATATTCAGTGGTTTTTCCAATGCCAATACCAGCAACAAGGCCTGCAATCATGGAACCCCAGATACCAACGTGGTTGGGTATTTCAAGGAACCAAAGAATGACGAATGCAAAAACAGCAATGAGTATAGAGCTGAAGTTGACGCCACGGTTCAGGGAGGCCATGAGTTCTTTTTGTGAAGCACCTTCTTTGGTCCGTACCATAAATATTCCCAGGATCGACAGCACTATGCCCACAGCAGCAATAAGCATGGGAGCAATAACGGCATTAAACTGGGTGGTAAGGGGATCGTAATCACCAAATCCGGCTGCGGCAAGCCCTACAGCGGTAAAACCGGTGGCGCCCAGTGCAGCTGTTGAAAGAATGGATCCGCAGTACGACTCGTACAGGTCGGCACCCATACCGGCTACGTCACCTACATTGTCACCCACGTTATCGGCAATGGTGGCAGGGTTACGGGGATCGTCCTCGGGAATACCTGCTTCAACCTTACCTACGAGGTCGGCACCAACGTCGGCAGCTTTGGTATAAATACCACCACCAACACGCGCAAACAACGCCTGGGTGGATGCACCCATACCAAAAGTCAGTGTAGTGGTGGTGATGATGATGAGTTTCATGGAAGGATCGGTGGCAATCAATTGATTGGTGGCAGTATCAAGCGCACCAATGATGAAATTAAGGGCATAGAACCAGATGGAGATGTCCAGCAATCCCAGTCCCACTACAACAAGACCCATAACAGCACCTGAACGGAAGGCAACCCTGAGGCCATGATTCAGCGAGTTCTGAGCGGCATTGGCAGCACGTGCAGATGCATAGGTAGCTGTTTTCATGCCAATGAAACCAGACAATCCGCTGAAGAAACCTCCTGTCAGGAAGGCGAAGGGAACCCAGGGATTCTGAATTTTTAACACATAAGCAAGAATGGCAAAAATGACAGTTAAAATCACAAACACAATAGTAACAATCCTGTACTGTTGTTTCAGATAAGCCATTGCCCCCTCACGTACATACTGGGCAATCTTTTTCATCGTGTCGGTACCTTCTGACTCTTTCATAAGTTGCTTAAAAAAGTAATAAGCAAACCCCAGGGCCAGTATAGATCCGAGCGGCACTAACCAGAATAAATTATTCAACATAAGTAATAATGCTTTTTGGTTAATAAATGGTTAATCGAATATAATTGTTTGTTTTACAAACAGATACAAAATATATTCATAAAAATACGGTCGTAAAGATAGTAATTTTCATACACCAAAAGCCCTGTGCCAGTCAAATAAATTATGAGAAACTGATACGTTGTTATTTGAATAACAGGATAAATGATTTTCTTAATTTGATAATTTTACTAACTTTCAAAAAAGATTTGTTATATGAAAACACATCTTAACTTTATTGTAATTATTCTGATAACGATTTTGGTTGTCGGTTGCACCAAAAGTAACGATGAAAACCTTCCCCGGAATCTGGTTTCATGGGTTAAATCCGTAAATTTCAAATCTCAGGTCACCTGGCCTCAAAACGTTACCGGTACATCAGATGGAGGATTCCTGATATGCGGAAGTTCAACTCATGAGGACTCAAACATTCTTCATGGTTTTATTACAAGATTGAATACTGATGGTGATACGATATGGAACAGTCGGATAGATCTGGAAGGTTTTACCGGTTTGAATATCTATGATGTAATTGAGTTATCGCCAGACAAGATAGTCATTGCAGGGCAATGTGGTCAGGGTTATGTTGGTCAGTACAAGTTTATTGCCTGGCTGGACAATAAGGGGAAAATTGCAAGAACCGTTTTTTATCCGTTACCGGAGGAAGGCCCGGTTAATGACAGCAAGTTAATGTTGCTCAGCAATGGCAATCTTTACTATGCCTGTTCACTTTACTCTTCAGGGGATAATGCAACATCAGGAATGAATATAGTGACCCTTGAAGTTGTCGATGAAATGGGGCAGGTAATCAGAAGCAATACTTACGAGGACATTTATTGTCTGATGGAGCGTTTATACTTACTTGAAGACGATTACCTATTGATGGTTGGCAGAATGTCAGGAAGCAATGCAGAAGATGTTCAGATGGCAGCCTTGCTAATCGATGATTCCGGGAATGAAGTTTTCCGTGAGAAATTTGGGTCACCTTCCTATGGTATTGCTTACGCAGCTTGTCAGGATCAGTATGATGGTTTTGTGGTCTCAGGGCTCATGACATATAGCAATAAACTTGTGCTCTTCCCGGTCAGCAGGAATGGTGTTGTAGGTGAAGCCATTTCTATAGCAGATAGTATTTATGGTTACAGTAATGTAATTAGGAAGGCCCTTGACGGGGGATATCATGTGTTCTTCCAATCATGGCATAGTTTATATTGCCTGAAACTTGATGCAAGTTTTAACGAAAGAGAAACTTACATTTATGAGAATACATGGCCATCTGATACATATCCGTGTTTTTTAAGAGATTTTGTGTCGCTCTCCGATGGAAGCTATGCTTTTTTGTACAGGAATGATGCAGAAGGAGGTCCGGTGCTTGTGAGGACAGTTCCACTTTGAACAGGTTGGTAAAATACTATTATCTTTTATCTTTGTGGAAAAATCTGAATATGCGGACATCAATACTTTTATCGATTTTCATGATGATCATGACCTGTGCCCAGGCACAGAAAACCCCTGAAACCACCGAATTGTGGGAACCGGTTCCACCTGTTATTACCCCCGGAGAAGGCTATGCTGCTCCTTCGGATGCCATCATTCTTTTCGACGGGAAGAATCTGGATGAATGGACCAACGCAAAAGGTGAGCTGGCAGACTGGATTGTTGCCGAAGGATGTGTGACCGTAAAGGCAGGTGCCGGTATTATCAAAACCAGGCGAGGATTTGGCGATTGCCAGTTGCATATCGAATGGCGTACACCGGCCGAGGTGAAAGGCGATGGCCAGGGGCGTGGAAACAGCGGGGTATTCCTGCAGGAACGCTACGAATTACAGGTGCTGGATAGTTATGACAACAAGACCTATTCCAACGGTCAGGCCGGATCGATATACAAACAAAGCATTCCTCTTGTGAATGTATGTAAAAAGCCCGGTGAATGGCAGGTTTATGATATTATTTATACAGCGCCCCGTTTCAGTGAGAATGGCCGTGTGGCTGTTCCGGGTCGTATTACCGTTTTGCAGAATGGGGTGCTGATTCAGCACAACGTTGAGATACGGGGTACTACCGAATACATCGGATCGCCGATACCGGAGGTACACGGAACAAAAGAACCCCTGACGCTCCAGGATCATGGCAATCCGGTAAGTTACCGCAATATCTGGATCAGGGAGCTTTGATTGTTAGATTCAAGAGCCAAGAGGCAAGAGCCAAGAGCCAAGAACCAAGATTCAAGATCCAAGAGCTGCTTGTCTTAGTAGCAGTGCAGGCAGAGCCAGCATCCGGTATTGAACCCCACTAACCGGTAAGGGTTGGTTATCGCTTTACGCTCCCAACAGCTTTTTCACCTGGTCGGCAATCATCTTGCCATCGGCTTTGCCGGCAAGTTCTTTGGTAGCGGTGCCCATTACTTTTCCCATGTCTTTGGCCGAGGAGGCGCCTACCCGTTCAATGAGTTCCTGCAGCACCGGTATGAGCTCTGCCTCGGTCATTTGTTTGGGCAGGTATTCCTCAATGATGGCAGCCTCCTTTAATTCATTATCGCAAAGTTCAGTCCGGTTTTGCGATTTAAAAATTTCAGCCGATTCACGACGTTGCTTTACCATCTTTTGCAGGATTTTTATTTCCTGATCGGGCGTGATTTCATGCGCGCCTGCTTCGGTTTTGGCCAGTAACAACGCTGTTTTTATGGCGCGAAGCGATTCCAGCCGGTCTTTCTGCCTGGCCAGCATGGCGGCCTTCAGATCTTCACTGATTTTATCAAACAAACCCATTTTCTATTCAATTAGCAATTAGTAATTAGTAATTAGTAATTAGCAATTAGTAATGAACAATGAACAATGAACAATGAACAATGAAAAATAAGCAAAACTCTTTGCCTAAAAGTAATCTTGGCTCTTGGTTCTTGGTTCTTGGTTCTTCGACTTCAATCCACCGCCCCGTGTAAAAAAGGATTCTCCTTGCTCAGCTTTACCTGTGCGTTTTCATCATCCGCCAGTGAATACCGCGATATTTTGGTTTCATCGGAGTATTTTTGCGGATTTAGCTGAATGTGCTTACGCTTAAAGGCCGGTGTGTTTTCGAGTTCTTCAATTTCGTTGTCGCTTTGCCGGTTACCCTGTTTCAGTTCTTTCAATTCCTCGTGTGCACGTTTTATGGTATTCACCCTGTCACCGGCGCGGCGGGTGTCCACGGGACGCCTCACCCTGCTGATATCTTTAAAGAGATCGTCGTCAAGCGTTTGCAGGTCAAATTCAATGGTTCGCTGCGAAGGTGAATTCACCTCAGGCTTTTTAGAGGGTGCATCTTTCAGCACAAATATGCTATCCTCGGGTTTCAGCGGTTCTTTATCTGCAAATTCAAGCGGAATACGGTCTATTTCGCGTTTGCGGATATACAATTCCGGAATGTTGTTGGCATTGAATCCGGTGGCAATAACCGTAACGCTCACATCCTGGCCCAGTGACGGGTCGGTGCCGTTGCCCCATATAAGGTCGGCATTAATACCCGAGC
>JAFGVG010000196.1 GCA_016938095.1 Bacteroidales bacterium | reverse complement strand
TTATCATGCGGCGCGCGTACTGCCGGGATTTGATCCGAATGTCAAGATGCGGTTGCTTCAAAAACTGAAAGACAAAGTCGACATTATTCTCTGTATTAATGCCGGAGATATCGAAAGGAAGAAGCTGCGTGCGGATTTTGGTATTTCGTATGATGTGGATGCTTTAAAAACCATTGATGATTTCAGGGATTGGGGACTCGATGTTACCGCCGTGGTTATTACACTTTATGAGAGTCAGTCGCCTGCCCGGGTGTTTAAAAACAAGCTCGAACAAAGAGGTGTTAAGGTTTACCTGCATTATCCCACCAAAGGTTATCCTACCGATGTAGACCTGATTGTAAGCGACCAGGGATATGGCGTCAATGCTTATATTGAAACACAGAAGCCCATTGTAGTGGTAACCGGTCCGGGTCCGGGAAGCGGAAAACTGGCCACTTGTCTCTGTAATTTATACCACGAATACAAACGGGGTGTTAAGGCAGGTTATGCCAAGTTCGAAACCTTTCCCATTTGGGATTTGCCCATTGATCATAAGGTAAACATAGCTTATGAGGCTGCAACGGTCGATTTGAAAGACGAAGTGTTGATTGATACGCATCACCTGAAAGCCTACCGGAAAGAGGTGGTAAATTATAACCGCGACATAGAGGCTTTTCATTTACTCAAGCGTATCATTGAAAAAATTACTGGTGGTGAATCGATGTACCAGTCGCCGACTGATATGGGCGTTAACCGTGCCAGTACTGGTATAATCAATGACAATATTGTAGTTGAAGCCTCGCACCAGGAGATAATCCGCCGGTATTTCAGGTGTGCCGTGGAATATGCATTGGGTCTTATCGAAAAGGATTCGCTCGATCATATCAACAAAATAATGAAAAAGGCAGGTGCCAAAATAGTTGATCGTAAGGTGGTATGGCCCGCCAGGGAGGCAGCCAAAGATGCCGAAAGAGCAGGTAAAGGCAATGCCGGTGTTTTTTGTGGAGCTGCCATGCAATTGCACGACGGTACCATTATTACCGGTAAAAATTCACATTTGTTACATGCCGCATCAAGTCTTGTTCTGAACGCCAGCAAACACCTGGCCGGATTGCCCGATAATATGTACCTGCTTCCGCAAAGCCTTATCGACTCCGTTACGCATCTGAAAAAGGATATCCTCAATGGCAAAATGGTGAGCCTTGATGTGGATGAAACGCTTATTGTGCTGGGAATTAGCGCCCTGTCCAATCCGGCTGCACAAATGGCGCTCGAAAACCTTAAAAACCTTAGCAGTTGCGAGGTGCATCTCACCCATATACCCACGCCCGGTGATGAAGCCGGATTCAGAAAACTAAGGGTAAACCTTACCTGCGATCCCGAATTTGCCGGCAAAAGTCTTTTTATGGGTGGATAACGGTTAGTATCCCCCAAAAAATTCAATCAGGAACCCGGATTAAGTATCTCTGACGATTTGTGAAAAGTGACCGAAGGAAATTCTTTTTTAAAGTAATTAAGGGTCCATTCGCTGTCGGCCATGAAAACGGGTCTTTCTTCCTTGTCGTAGGCTATTACATCGGCCTTTCTTTTAAGCAGTTCGTCGAATTCCTGGCTTTTTTCTGCGGTCAGCCAGCAGGCTTTAACATAGGGAAGGGCAAAAAAATCACATTTGGCACCATATTCGTTTTCGAGTCTGAACTTAATCACGTCAAACTGGAGTTCACCAACTGTGCCGATGATCTTTTTATTACCAGGCTGTTGTATAAACAACTGCGCGAGTCCCTCATCGGTAAGCTGCCGTACTCCTTTCTCGAGTTGCTTGCTTTTCATGGGATCCCTGTTAATTACTTCTTTCAGTATTTCAGGGGAGAAGCTGGGAATACCTGTGAAATGAAGTTTTTCACCTTCGGATATGGTGTCACCGATCTTTAAGTTATTGCTATCGTTCAACCCAATTACATCACCCGGGAATGCCTCATCAACAGTGCTTTTGCTGTCGGCCATAAAAGAAGCCGAGGAGGTAAACCTCAGGTTTTTAGTTAACCGGGTATGGTAATACATTTTGCTACGTTCGAACTTACCGGAACAAACCCTCAGAAAAGCAATGCGGTTCCGGTGGTTTGGATCGAGGTTGGCATGTATTTTAAATACGAACCCGGTAAACTTTTCCTCTTCGGGAATAACTTTACGCTCGTAGGTCTTAGAAGGTCCCGGATAGGGGGCAATACGGATAAAGGTTTCAAAGAGCTCGGGTATGCCGAAATTATTAAGTGCACTGCCAAAGAATACCGGAGCCAGATAACCTTCGCGGTAAAGATTTTGCTGAAATGGTTCAAACAGTTCGGAAACCATCTCGGTTTCTTCCCAAAGCCGATTCAGCAACTTGTCACCAATAGTTTCCTTTAGCCGCGAATCTTTAATGTCGTGGGTGTTCAGCAGCAATTCCGACTTGCTTGTCTTATGTGGTGTGTATAGCTGTATGCTTTTTTCGGAAAGATTATAAACACCTTTAAAGTCATTACCGCTGCCGATAGGCCAGGTGAAAGGACATGCGGCAATTTTCAATTCCTTTTCAAGCTCTTCGAGTAAATCGAAAGGATCACGACCGTCGCGGTCGAGTTTATTGATAAACACAATAACCGGTGTGGCCCTCATGCGGCATACTTCCATAAGT
>JAFGVG010000195.1 GCA_016938095.1 Bacteroidales bacterium | reverse complement strand
GAAGGTTAACCGCAACCTGTTGATGCAGGTTAACCAAACTTCTGAAGGTCAGTTTCCTTTTGCAGCCATCCTCAGCTGCATCGATTCAAGAACCTCTGCTGAACTTATTTTTGACCAGGGATTGGGTGATATTTTCAGCATACGCATTGCAGGCAATATTCTTAACGACGATATTTTGGGCAGTTTGGAATATGCCTGCAAAGTGGCCAATTCAAAACTAATTGTTGTATTGGGACACAATAAGTGCGGTGCTATTACCAGCGCCTGTGCCAATGTGAAAATGGGTCACCTTACCGGTTTACTCGATAAACTCAAGCCTGCCATTGATATGGGTAAACGTTCTGTAGAACAGTACGATGGCTGTAATGCCGATTTTCTCAGCAAGGTCAGCCTGTACAATGTTCAATTGAACATCAGGCAAATCAGAGAAAGAAGTTCTATTTTAAACGAAATGGAACAACAGGGATTAATCGGAATTGTCGGAGGGTTTTACGATTTGGATAACGGGGCTGTTACTTTCTTTACCGAACAATAAACATAGTATTTTTAAAATTTAACCGACTTCTATTGCATGAGTTGGATATATCTTTTTATCGCTGCCGCTTTTGAAATTGGCTGGCCACTTGGCTTTAAGTTGTCCCAGACTACCTCGCATAAATGGCCCTGGATAGCAGTGGCTGCTGTATCCATGAGCCTGAGCGGCTTCTTCCTTTGGTTGGCCCAGAAAGTTATACCCATTGGAACTGCCTATGCAGTGTGGACGGGCATTGGGGCTGTCGGGACCGTAATTATTGGTATCGTTTTTTTTAAAGATCCGGCCGGCCTCATGCGTTTGCTGTTTATTGCAATGATCATCACCGGCGTTATAGGGCTTAAGTTTACCTGATTTTGTTTTTTATGTCTTTCTTTACTACTTTTGAAACCGACGAAAAAAAATTTCGATTGAAAAAGCTTTTTTATTTCTACGTTTTAGCACAGCTTTTATTAGCGTTAAGTATATCCGCTATTGCTCAGTTTCAGCCAACCGAGGTTGTCCGATCTCAGGAAAGAACCATCGTTGATGGCAAAATATTTTATATACACACTGTTCAGAAAGGACAAACCCTCTATTCAATAAGTAAGGCTTACGAGGTAACACAGGACGAAATTAAACTGGCCAATCCGCAAGTGGATGTGATTAACCTAAGGGAAGGACTGGCCATTAAAATACCCATGGCCAAACCTGCTGAAGTTGCAATTTATCCGCAAAACAGGGAAGATTATATTGCCCATGATGTCAGGCGGGGACAGACAATTTATTCACTGGCAAGAAAATACAGAATCGACGAAGAGGTTATATATTCTCACAACCCCTGGGCGCGAGAGGGCATAAAGCCTGGCCAAACCCTTTGGATACCAAAAGATAAACAGGCAATGGATAAAAAAGATGTTGCTGATAACGACGATCTTTTTTATACCTATACAGTAAAGGAAAGGGATACACTTTATGCAATTTCCAGAACCTATGGCGTTGAAGTTGCTGATATTATCAGTGCCAATCCTGCTTTGCGCAATGGTATGAGGTCAGGCATGGTGTTGCGGATCCCTAAAATTTTACCGGGTACCGGACTTACGGCTGAAACAGACACGCTTATCGTAAGCGGAGCACCCTGTACACCTGTTGAAGAGGACAGGGTATACAATGTTGCGCTGATGTTGCCTTTTTTTGCAAAAATTCAGGCCGAAGAACTGGAATTGCCAGTTGATAGCACCTTGGCTGAAGATGAAACCTTTTTGGCCCTCAACAGGCAAAAGAGTTTCATCGGCAAAAGTTTTGCTGAGTTTTATGAGGGCTTTCTACTGGCCTTAGATTCGTTGAAAAAAGCAGGGTTATCGGTAAATCTTAGCGTTTATGATACCGAACGCGATACAGTAATTGTTAAAAATATCGTCAGGGAATTGTCTGTTACAAATCCCGATCTGATTGTAGGTCCCGTATATACCGAAGATGTGAACATTACAGGACGGTTGGCGAGGTATAACAACATTCAGCTGGTTTCGCCTTTGTCAACCAGATCCTCGCTGGTTCAGGAAAATTCAAGCATCATTCAGGTGATCCCTTCGAGAGAGGCCGAAAGCTATGCCCTGGGTAATTACATCAGCCAGGTTAAACAGGGCAGGATTGTTCTTATCAGGGGCACTGACAATGTTTCGATGCGCAATTCCTGGATCTTTAAAAAATACCTTACGGAGAACATGCCCAGAGATGAAAGTGGAATGCTTTTGTCCTTAGTGGATTACCGGCTAAATGACAGCCTGATAAATGTTATTGGTAAGGTTCTGTCGAAGGAGGAAGAGAATCTGATTGTGGTCTTTTCCGATAACGAAGCCGATGTGAGTCGTCTTGTGACCCGGTTATTTACCATGACCTCGATGTATCCCGTGAAGTTAATCGGCATGCCGTCGTGGCAAAGCTGGAAAAGCATTGACCTCAATTATTACCATAGCCTGCAGCTAAATCTGATTACCCCTTTTTACATCGACTGGACCAGCAAACAGGTAAGACGGTTCCTTGCCTTGTCGCGTGCCCGTTATGGTTACGAACCTTATGAAATTAGGCCTTTAGGTTATAGCTTTGGTATGCTGGGTTACGATATCGGACTGCATTTCCTGTCGGCACTCAGGATTTATGGGAAAAACTTTTTGCCGTGTATCAACAATGTCGGTGGCGACCAGTTGCTTACCGGATACCAGTATCAGCAAATAGGGCAGGGGGGATACATGAATGGAAGTTTTAGCATGATCCGCTACAACAAAGATTTTACAGTAGAAAGAATAGCCGTGTTAAGCAGTCAACCTGTGGTAAAACCTGCCGAACCTGCTTTTACGCCGGTTATACCTTCGGAAGAGCATCTTCCGCCTTTGCCCGTTCCGGTGCAATAAATTCCGGCATCATACTATTTACTAAACCGTTGGATGTATTTTTCCACATCAAATTTTCTTTCGCAGCCTTTTCTGTTCATATACCTGATTTTGCCAAAAACGTTTCGCTCACCCCAGGCCCTGTCGTGAACGCCTCCTATTGACCAGGCGCATCCGGTATAACCATTCGGGTCGCGTCCGTCAAGCTGATACCTGTCATTCAGTGCTACGGCAATTTCCATGGCTTTTTCGGGGCTTGCTGACCATTCCAGTATTTTTTTGGCCCAGTACATACGCAGGTATCCGTGCAGGGTTCCGGTATGCACCAACTGGTATTGCGCGGCATTCCATAGCGTGTCGTGGGTTTTCGCTTCCTCAAATTGTGCATGCGCATAGGTGTACTCACGTTTATCGCCGGAATGTTCTTCAAGCGTATTTAACGCCCAGGGCCGAAAACTTTTATAATTGTCGTAGTTACGGTTGTAATAGCAAAAATTGTCGGATAGCTCTCTACGCACGATCAGTTCCTCAAGAAAGGCATCAATGTTTTCGTTCCGGGGGAAATTTTTTATCAGTTCAAGGGCAATACGCTGGGCCGAAATGTGTCCAAAATGCAGGTAGGGTGAAAGCCCTGATGTACATTTTTCATTCGGGTCATTTCTTTTTGTTGCATAACAGCGAAGGCCAGTCTCCAGGAACTTTCCGAAAGTAACTTTTGCACCTTGTTCACCCGGTTCGAGCCATTCTACAGGCCGAACCGAGAAGTCAGTTTTAAGTCCTATGGAAACAGCATTCCAGTTGATACGCTGTAGTTGATGATTTCCGGGCTGCCTGATAAGTGGCGGAAATTCATCGAGAAATTCAGGTAAAAGCCGGGTAACTTTTGGTCTGAAGGTGTAGGCTGCGAATTCTTCTTTGTCCGAAGCCAGGTGGCAGGGTACAATGTTATGGGCATCCACCACGTCAAAACTAATATCATTTTGTCCGGCAACCTGTTGCTGCCATTCCTGCTTGATCTTCAGCGGATCGAAATCGGTTACCAGGTGACTGATCTTATGTAACCTGAGGAAGTTGGTTATGGTTGTAACTGGTTCACCCATGAGCAGCGAAAAAGGGATGTTCAGTGCATGAAGTTGTGCTTCAACCTTGGCTAATGCTTTAAGCATAAAATGATACTGGCGCCAGGTAGCGCCCAAAAAATCATTTACCATGCAAAAAGCAACCATCACCGGCTGGTCGTTGTCTTCGGACAGTTCCACGGCATAGGCCAGGGCCCAGTTATCGTCAACACGCTGGTCCCTGCTCATCCAGTAGAGCACCGGGCCTGCAGCTACATGAGCTTTTCTGAGGTTTTTAACCCTTTTAATATTTATCACGGCATTGGATTTTCAGGTATTGGGCTGCTTGTTTATCCAGCAGCCAGTCGCAGCTGGTCCGATGGTGTATGTAGGCAGCAGGATATTTTTCCGAGCCCGGCTCTTTATTCAATATTTGCCGGATAATAATGCTTTTGGTGGCTCCGGTTACCAGAAAGCTGATTTTTTTGGCCTGTAACAATGTTTGTCCGGTGAGAGTCACCCTGTTTGAATCTTTTGCCGGATGGGTAACGGCTTCGCATACACTGGATGAGGTCAGCAGGTCCATCCGGTCAGGGAAAATGGATGCCGTATGACCGTCATCGCCCATGCCCAGCAATATCCAATCGAATTGGGGTATACCTTCCAAGGAAGGCACAATGCTTTCAATAATTTTAGCATACCTTCTGGCTTCGTCAGAGGGATTGGCTTCGCCATGGATCCGGTAAATGTTTTCTGCAGGAATGGTTATTTTATCCAGCATCGATTCCCGGGTCATCCTGTAATTGCTGTCGGCATGATCGGGAGGAACACATCGCTCATCTACCCAGAAGAGGTTGATCATTGACCATGGAATGGCCTGTTGCTGATTAGATTCAATCCATGCCAGTTGTTCAAAAAAAGCACGTGGGGTGGTACCGCCTGAGATAGCGATGGAAACTTTCCGGTTACCGGCCAACGCATTCAGGGCAAATTGCCTGAATTCAAGTGCCAGTTCAGCAGCCAGTTCGTTTATGGTATGATAGCAGCGGATCATGGTCAGTTTATTGCATCAGAGTTCACAGTACTTACCATCGTCAGAAAGGTTTTTACAGGGAAACCGCCAGGTCATATTCGGCCCGTCTATCAGGTTATCGGCCTGTATGGGGCCCCATGTCCCAGCCGGGTAGCCGTATATAGGAATATCGGGGTTCTTCTCCCACTCGTTCAGTATAGGGTCAACAATTTTCCAGGCCTGCAGGATGGAATCGCCCCGGGTGAAAAGTGTTGCATCGCCCTGCATGCAGTCGACCAGCAGTCGCTGGTATGCTTCCGGTATATTTTTCTGCGCCAGGTCGGCATAGTGAAAGTCCATGTTCACATCCTGAACCTGGAAACCCGCGCCGGGTACTTTCATGCCAAATTTTAACAGTATGCCTTCGTCGGGTTGAATTCTGATGACGAGCTGATTGTCGGCGTTCTGTACGTTTTCGTTGAAACAAAAGAGTCTGTGGGGGGTGGGTTTGAAATGCACCACTACCTCGGTAACTTTAGCCGGCAAGTATTTCCCGGTACGGATGTAGAAAGGTACACCTCCCCAACGCCAGTTGTCGATATACAATTTAAGGGCTACATAGGTTTCGGTGCGCGAATCGCGGTTCACACCCGGCTCATCGCGATATGCATTGCAATGGACGCCTCTTACGGTTGATGCTGTGTACTGACCCCTGATAACATGACTGGTTATCTCTTCACCTGTAAAGGGTCTGATCGACTGCAGCACTTTCAATGTTTCATTCCTGATGGCATCGGCGCTGATTTGCGTGGGAGGTTCCATAGCCACCAGCGATACCAGTTGTAGCAGGTGATTTTGTACCATATCACGCAAGGCTCCGGCTTTGTCGTAATACCCACCCCTGTCTTCGACACCCATGTTTTCAGCCGAGGTTATTTCCACATGGTGAATGTAATTCCGGTTCCATAAGGGTTCAAAAATGCCATTGGAAAAACGGGTAACCATTACATTCTGCACAGTTTCCTTTCCAAGGTAATGGTCAATACGGTATACCTGGTCTTCGTTGAAACAATTCAGCAGGTGATTGTTCAGTGCTTTTGCCGACTTCAGACTGATACCAAATGGTTTTTCGATTATTATTCTCCGCCAGGCTTTCGGGTGGTGTTGTAATTCGTTATTCCTGAGTCCGTTGGCTATCACCTCGTATAAGCCCGGAGGGGTTGCCAGGTAAAACAGGCAGTTACCACCGGTTTGGTATGAATCCTCCAGCCATTGAATTTTTTCAGCAAGGACATGGTATTCCTCCGGGTTTTCGGTGTTGAGTGGCAGGTAATGAACCAAACCGGCAAATGCTGCTGCCAGATGCTGATCACTGTTTTCGTGGGTGCTTGTATGGCGGGTAATTGCCGTAACTACCTTTTCCCTGAATTTTTCGGTTGTGTAGGGCTTACGGCCAACTCCAAGTATGGCAAAATGAGATGGGAGCACATGTTGCCGGTAAATTTCAAAAAGCGCAGGCATTAATTTCCGGCTGGTGAGGTCACCCGATGCTCCAAAAATAACCAAAAGCTGATCTTCCTTAACTTTCATAGGTGCAATGTAAAATCATTATAAAAATACCAAAAAAAATTGTTAATTATGCAGTTGTTGTCATTGCTATTAACCGATGATTGGGCTAAAAGGTTTACTGTTGTTTTTGGTTTTGTCAGTTACCTATGTGATAAAGGCACAGGAAACTGCTGATATTTATTCCGGTATGGGTGTGGATGATCAGTTGGTGGAGGCAGCTTACCGGGGTGACACGTCGAAGATTAAAGAATTGGTTAAGGCAAGCGTCAATGTAAATGCGACAACCGATGAAGGGGTTACACCGCTTATGTATGCGGCTCAACAGGGCCATCAACGGACAGTTGAACTGTTGATTGAAAATGGCGCTGAACCCGATATGAAAACTGGCGAGGGTTACACTGCCCTGATACTGGCCATTTTTGGCGGACATTTTGAGGCAGCACAGAAATTGATCAGGCACGGTGCCAATATTGAGCTATCCGACAACAGTGATGTAACACCTTTGATGTATGCAATTGAAACAGACAGCTTTTATATGCCCGATCTGTTATTGTATTACGGAGCCTCGGTTGACCAGCGTGACAACCGTGGAACCGATGCCCTGATGCGGGCATGCAAATTCGGACGGTACGAAATTGCCATAAAGTTGCTTGAGGCAGGTATGGATATTAATGCCAGCGACAACAACGGCAATACGCCTTTGCATTATGCTGTGTCAGGAGACCACCCGGAAATGTTGGAATTACTGATTGTAAATGGCGCCTACATTGAGTCAAAAAACAACGAAGGATATTCGCCGCTATCGCTGGCTGCAGCTCTTGACAATTTTGAAGCCGCACGGTTGTTAATCGGCTATGGGGCTGATGTGAACAGTCAGGTAAACAAAATCCTAAACCCCCTTACTATTGCACTTGACAACCGTAATGAACTGCTGGCAGCCATGCTCAGAAACCAAAATGCAAATGCCATTCAAAAGCTGGTTATGAATGTCTGGTCGTTGGGCGCTAGGTATGCCAACAGTGCCGACGATTCACGACTGGAACTCGTATGGGGGTTAAGTGATAAAAAGTACAACATTATGGCAGGCGTGAGTGCCGGATTCAGACCCAAGGCAGTTCCGGTGCTCGAAGATGCCGGGGGAAATGTATTTTATCAGTACTGGGAGAAGAGGGGGTTCATTACGCTTTCGGTTGACAAGGCGTTCTTTCTTCATCCGGATCACCAGGCTTTTGCTGTCGGGCCTTTTATCGGCGTGAGTGAAACCTTTAGCTTTGGCGGTTTCAGGGGGACTTCTGAAAAACCTGATCCCCGGCTGTCTTTTGTGCCAAGGGTGGGATTGGTTGGCCAACAGGGTCGTCTCCGGTTAAAGCTCAGCTACGAACACCTGAACCTGAAAATGAAGGAGTATAACCGGGGATGGGTATCGTTTTCGTTCGAATATTTATGGAGTTCCGGCCATTCAAAAATCAGAAAGCCATGATCAGATTCCATTTTCCCAGGTGCAGTGGCACCTTACAAGTGCTGATGTTGTTATTACTGGCACTTATTGCAGCTGTTGCCTGCAATGAGAAAATTTATACAGGCGATGTGAATTGCGATGAATGTTATACCGAAAAGCCGGAAAAGGCTGATCTGGTTCTCGAGGTTACCCTAAACAACATTTTTACAGTCGTTCCGATTGAGGTATTTGAAGGTGAGGTAGAGGACAATCAATTGGTATACAGCGATACTGCTTACGCATCACCATTTTTTGTTTACGTACCGGCCAATAAAAAATACACGGTGAAAGCAACCTACCGGAAAGATGAAAAAACACTACACGTTATTAATACAACCAAATTGAAGGTGCTGCTTGTAACGGATGCCTGTGATGAAAATTGCTATGTGATAGAAAACGAAAACGTTGATGTGCAAATCAAGGACGAATTCAAGGATTTTTAATTATTGCACCATAACAATATCCACTACAGAAAAGCCGGGTTTTTTATCCTTGTACTTGATGAGTATGTCATAAAAGGCAGTTTTGTTGCATACAAAGCCAATGGTTTCAAAATATTTGCCGTTTAGCGAGTTGGTTAGTATCATGGTATCGGCATCAAGTAATTCAATTACAGCCTCACCGGCGAAATTGTCGCGGTGGTTGGTAATTTTAAATTTATACGTACTGCCCTTGTTCAATTTGAGTGTTACAAAATACTCATTCTCATAATCTTTCTCACTTATGTGCTCAAGTTTGAATTCCAGCTGTTTAATAAAGACCTCTTTTTGCTGGCCGTACGTTTTCATTATTCCGAACGACAGGATGAATATGATAAACAGGGTTTGTTTCATGAGTCTCATAATTATGCTTCCAAAATTATACAAAGAAACAATTGTGTAAAAACTAAATTGTTAATACTAATTAACAGGTTTAATGGACAGCCATTCGAATTCGGTGTCGTGTATGATCAGCCGTGCATTTTCGGATACCCTGGTGGTTTCCGACCTGGAAAGTAGGGTAATTTGTTTGGCAAGCCGGGTTTTATAAAATCGCTGATTGAGACCTTTACATTGGGTTTTGCCATTGCGCAGGTAGAACAAAGCCTTAACCTGGCTTCTTTCGTCGGTGCTGTAAAGTGCCTGTTCAAGTGCCGATAATCGGTTCCACTGTTTAGCTGATGCCTGCCACCATTTTTTTGCTTTTTCGATGCTGAGTGAGCGGATGAGTATCCTTTTTTCTTCTTCGGACATTGATGCGGCTTGCTTATGATCAGGAGCATTGCCATACTCGGGAAAGTTCTTTTTGATGAAGCCTGATAATTCATCTGCCGGAAGGTGGACGCCGGAAAAACCAAAGTTCTTGAAGGTAAGCTCTTCCATAAGCCACCCCGCCCGCACGCATAGGTTGTCGATGCCGTAGTCGATAATTTGTCCGTGTCCGTAGAAGCGTTCTGCACCGGGATATATAAGATCACCGGTATTGTCCAGCTTTTTTAAGCGACAGTCGTTCATCAGGGCAATTATTGACGGAATGGCCGCTGGTCCTGTGTTTTCCAGTTTTTCTTTTGCCACAAGCACTGTTGGCCAATCATTCGAAACAAAATCGTTGACCAATGCTTTTAGCGGATCACCTGCTGTTTGGGCAGGGAGTGGAATCAACAAGCCGCACAGCACAATACACACCACTATTTTCTTCATTTTTCGGCGGATAAAGAATTAATAATATATTGATACGAAAATGACAGAAAAGGGTTATAGAAATTGAAAACCGATAAGAACTTAGAACCAAGAGCCAAGAGCCAAGAGCCAAGAATAATGAAGAAATGAAAGAATGAAGAAATGAAAGAATGAAGAAATGAAAGAATGAAGAAATGAAAGAATGAAGAAATGAAAGAATGAAG
>JAFGVG010000194.1 GCA_016938095.1 Bacteroidales bacterium | reverse complement strand
GTGCTGGGACATCAGTTTTATTCGTTTGATATATACGACTTCAGGGGCGCCAGGCTGAAAGACAAACTGAAAAGCTACCTTGATACCGGCAAGATTTCGAGTTTGCTGTATTCAAATCCCAACAATCCGTCGTGGATTTGCCTGAACGAGGAAGAACTTGCCATAATTGGCGATCTGGCAAATACCTATGATGTGGTAGTGATGGAGGACCTGGCCTATTTTGGCATGGATTTCCGGAAGGATATTTCGAAGCCGGGAGTTCCGCCTTTTCAGCCAACAGTGGCAAAGTATACCGACAATTATATATTGTTGTTTTCAGCTTCGAAACTATTTAGTTTCGCAGGGCAACGTTTGGCCATGATGGCTGTGTCGGACAAACTCTTTCATAAAAAATATCCCGATCTGCTGCGTTATTTCACCTCGGATGTACTGGGTCATACCATCATTTACGGGGCTTTGTATGCCTTATCGGCAGGAGCTTCACATTCAGCGCAACATGCCCTGGCCTCTTTGTTGAAAGCCGTAAATGACGGAACTTATAACCCGTTTAGCGAGGTAAAGCAATACGGTGAACACGCGGCCGTAATGAAAAGTATATTTACGCAAAACGGGTTCAGAATTGTGTATGATAAGGACCTGGATGTTCCTGTTGCCGATGGCTTTTATTTCACCCTTTCTTATCCGGGTCTGACTGGTTCACAATTGCTTGATGAACTGATACGCTATGGTATCAGTGCTATCACCCTTGATATCACCGGCAGTACACGCACAGAGGGACTGCGTGCCTGTGTTTCGCAGTTCAGCAACGCTCAGGTTCCGTTGCTCAGGGAACGTCTCGAATTGTTTCACAAGGATCATCCCTGATTATGAGGGGAGTATATCCTGCAAAAAATAAAACCTGATAATAAGCTTGGTTTTTTTGAATGAAGATGCTGATATTTGATTTTTGAATGATAGAATGAATTCATGTTCTTTAAAAATTAGGATAGCTCATGGCAAAGATTAGAGGTGCTATAGTAATAGATATTGAAAGATGTAAGGGATGCGAATTATGCATTACATCTTGCCCCACCAATGTAATTGCGATGGAGAAGCTTGTAAACAGCAAAGGATATCACTTTGCCTACATGGAACATCCCGAGAATTGTACGGGTTGCGCAAATTGCGCTGTCGTATGCCCCGACGGGGTCATTACGGTTTACCGGAAGAAATTTGATGAATAAAAAGAGACCATCATGGCTGATAAGAAATTAATGAAAGGAAATGAGGCATTTGCCGAAGCGGCTATCAGGGCTGGTTGCGATGCCTATTTTGGCTATCCCATAACGCCTCAGTCGGAGGTTATGGAATACCTGGCTGCACAACAGCCGCATTTGCGCACAGGCATGGTTTTGTTACAGGCCGAAAGTGAAGTGGCCGCCATTAACATGGTTTATGGTGCTGCGGGGACAGGAAAAAAGGTGATGACCTCTTCCTCGAGCCCTGGCATTAGTCTTAAACAGGAAGGCATTTCTTATCTGGCCGGAAGTCAGTTGCCTTGTCTGATACTTAATGTCATGCGTGGGGGACCCGGACTGGGAACCATTCAGCCTTCGCAATCCGATTATTTTCAGGCTACCAAGGGTGGGGGACACGGCGATTATCGTATGATTGTGCTGGCGCCGGCTTCGGTACAGGAAATGGCTGACTTTGTCAAACTGGGCTTTGAACTGGCTTTTAAATATCGCAATCCGGTGATGATGTTATCCGATGGTATTATTGGGCAGATGATGGAGAAAGTGGAGATGTTTGAACAGATGCCCAGGGCAACCGAGTTTGACCAGCGTTGGGTGACTACCGGAAAAACTCCCGATCGGGAGCGGAATGTAATAACTTCGCTTGACCTTGATCCGGCCCGTCACGAGAGGCATAACCAAAAACTCCAGGCAAAGTATCAACTGATGCGTGAAAACGAAGTTCGCTTTGAAACCATTGCCTGTGACGATGCCGAATATCTGTTTGTAGCCTATGGTTCCAGTGCCAGAATTTGTCAGAAGTCGGTGAAACTGGCGCGCGAGAAAGGTATTAAAGCCGGCTTACTGCGGCCGATCACTCTTTTCCCTTTCCCATACGACGAAATTGATAGACTTACCAAACAGTTGAAAGGGATTTTGACAGTGGAGCTCAGCGCGGGGCAGATGATTGAGGATGTAAAACTTGCCACCGAGGGTAGGGTAAAAGTTGCCCTTCATAACCGGATGGGCGGCATGGTTCCTTCACCTGAAGAAGTGCTGGACGCCTTAATTACGCATTTTTCAATTTGATGTATATGGAAGCATACAATAAAATACTGGAAGAGATTATCCGGGAGGAAAACCTGGTATACAAGAAAACCGCATTGATGACCGATAAGCCATTGTCGTACTGTCCCGGGTGCGGGCATGGCGTGGCACATCGTGTGATAATGGAAGTTATTGACGAAATGGGTATTCAGGCAGAGACCATTGGGGTTGCGCCCGTTGGTTGTTCGGTGTTGGCCTATGAATTCATGAATATTGACATGCAACAGGCTTCGCACGGACGCGCCCCTGCCGTGGCAACTGGTATTAAGCGCTGCTGGCCCGAAAAATATGTTTTTACCTATCAGGGCGATGGTGACCTTGCTGCCATAGGTACGGCAGAAACCATTCATGCCTGTAACCGGGGAGAGAATATTGCCATATTCTTTATCAATAATGGAATTTATGGAATGACCGGCGGGCAGATGGCACCAACTACACTGCCTGGTATGCGTTCGTCAACCACACCTTACGGAAGGGATGTGGCTCTAATGGGTAATCCGTTAAAAATGACAGAATTGGTGGCTATGTTGCCCGGTACTTATTTTGTTGCCCGGCATTCTGTGCATACACCATTGGCTGTAAGGAAGTTTAAAAAGGCTGCACGGATGGCTTTTGAAAACCAAAAACTCAAAAAAGGCGTGTCGTTTATCGAAGTAGTCTCGAATTGCAATTCGGGATGGAAGATGACTCCCAATGATGCCAATAAATGGATGGAAGCCAACATGTTTCCCTTCTTTCCTCCCGGAGATATTAAAATTAACGGCGAGATGGTTGCCAAAGCTGAAAAATCAGAATAGCCTGGACTGAAAGCCAGGGCTGATAAATTTAAATTTTATAAGAACATGAACGAGGAAATTATCATAGCAGGTTTCGGCGGTCAGGGTGTGTTATCCATGGGGAAAATTCTGGCATATGGTGGAATGATGCAGCAGATGGAAGTAAGCTGGATGCCTTCATATGGCCCCGAAATGCGCGGTGGAACGGCTAACGTAACCGTTATTCTGAGCGATGAACGCATCAGCAGTCCCATTCTCAACCGGTTTGACACCGCCATTATTCTGAACCAGCAATCGATGGACAAATTTGAATCGTGTGTTAAGCCTGGCGGAGTGCTTATTTATGATCCCAACGGCATAACCCGCGAACCCCAGCGTAAAGACATAAACATTTACCGGGTGGAAGCTGCAAGTGAAGCAAGCAAAATGGTTACCTCCAAAACTTTTAATATGATTGTGCTGGGGGCATACCTGAAAATCAAACCGGTTATCAGCATTGAAAATATTTTGCAGGGATTGAAAGATTCCCTGCCCGCCCGGCATCATCACCTGATCCCCGTCAACGAGGATGCCATCAAAAGGGGTATGGAAATTGTAACAACAGTAGAGACGCATGGTTATGCGTCTCCGTCGTGAATGAAAATGTATAATGCGTTAAAAAAAGAGACGCATGGTTATGCGTCTCCGTCGTGAATGAAAATGTATAATACGTAAAAAAAGAGACGCATGATTATGCGTCTCTCCGGGGATGTTATTTAAACAATAAAATTATCAGGAAACAATACCCGAGCGGATTGACTGGATTTGTTTACTTATTTCTTCAATTTTGTTCTGGTATTGCTGCATCTGTTTCTTTCCGCTTGCAGAGGCAGGGTCGAAACTACTGTTGATATCCACCACGAAACTGTCAAATACCGGTTGCAATTGCTTCAATTTCTGAAGGTTTTTGTTAATGTCAACATCGGTGTTGTAATCATTCAGCATGGCAATTACGTTGGCGAGCGAAATGCGCTGTTCGGCAAGTCTTTCGATAACTTCAATGTCTTTGGTTGTAGCGGCAATATTGGAGGCAATGTGTATGGCTTCGACCCATCCGCCTAAAATGATTTGCGCTGAGGCGGCATACCTTTCATTTTCGCGCAGGTAATTGTCAGAAGCCATGTACACTTCATTGGCAATTTTTATAAGTGAGTCCTTATTGTTGATGTTACGATCGAAGCGCTCAGCAGTGTTCTTAAAATAGTCGGCTGGTATCCCAATCTCTTCGGCCATTTTCTGCATGGCGTTGAAATATTGTCCGGCTGTTTCGAGTTGCTCGCTTACTTTGGCATAGCTCAGGTCAACAGCGTAAACGCCGAGGTTAAGGGCTTTCTTGGAACTGGTGACATAGTCCGATATATTTTCGGGAGAATTCAGGATTTCGGATTGGAAGGTAGCGCCTGAGGATTGAAAAAGAGACGACATTTCAACCGAAAGATACATGTTGTAGAAAATGGGTAAACCTTCGCCTGTGCTGTCAATCTGGTGAATAAGGGGCTCAACTTCGCCCAGACTTATGCTGTCGATACCTTCGGCATTGCCCGACTTGCTCCCTTGTTTACAGGAACTTAGTAAAATAGTCAGCGACATCAGGGATATGCTGGCATACAGAATTGTTTTCATGGCACAAAGGGTTAAAAATATAACAGATATAAATTACCGGTTTAAAGCTATTAATTATTTCACTTACTTATTACCCCGGCAATTACAATTTGTCATCTTTTTTTAACAATTGGTCATAAATACTTACCTGTAGTTTTTTTCATGAACTGCACCCGTTCAAAAGCTGCGGTATTTTCTTCGTTTTTTGATACCAGTCCCCTGAACGAGGACAGGTCGTTATAACCTTTCTGTTGCATCCAGTCTGAAGTGTCCTGTAGCAATCGGCCGATGTAAGCCAGACCATTTTTATACAAAGTGGAACAAATTTGGATAGAAGTGGCTCCGGCAAGAATTTGCTTGATTACACCCTGATAATCGTGAACACCCGTAGCAGCAACCAGCTCTTTGTTAATACGACTGTGCAGTAAGGCAATCCATCGCAGCGATAAGGTGATTTCATGGGGAGAGCTGTACACATTTTGGGCCACCACCCGCATGGTATCTATATCGATATCGGGCCTGTAGTAGCGGTTAAACAGTACCAGGCTGTTAATGTCGAGATTGCTTATTTTATAAAGCATGCGATAAAGGCTGGTGAAGTAAAAGCCTACCTTTACAGCAAGGGGTATGCTGACATGTTTTCTGACCTCGTGGATAATATCAACATACGTTTCTTCGATTTTGTATCCGGTCAGGTCTAAATTGGTGGGCGGGATAAAGATGTTAAGCTCAATACCGTCGGCACCGGCTTTTTCAATTTCTGAGGCAAAACGAGGCCACTCTTTTGGGGAAACACAGTTAATGCTGGCCATGACAGGAATGTCTACAGCCTTTTTAGCGCCTTCAATCAGTTTAAGGTACTGTGAAATCCCTTCTTCTTTGGAAAAGCTGTTTACGAATTCCAGGGCTTCGGGATACCAAAAGTACATATCGTCCTGTTTAAGCATGGCGGTTTTTCCGGTTATGAGCTGTTCTTCGAAAAGGGACTTCAGTACAACTGCTCCGGCTCCATTGTCGGCGCAAGCTTTAACTTTATCAACGGTATTGGTCAGCCCCGAACTGGAAACAATGAGCGGGTTGGCTATTTTAATGCCCATAAAGGTGGATGACAGGTTCATATGATTATTTTTTTAGGTTTCAATTGGGTTACTAATTTAGGGAAATGTGACGAAATTACCACTGATGAATTTTTTAAGATGTTCAACAGCCAGACCAAGGTTAGATTTGGCTTTTTCAGTCATGGCTGCCATAAATTCCCACTCATAACCTTTAATGTGGAGAAGATAAGCCTGGGGATGGGCATTGAATACATGGCCGCACAGGTGGATGACAAAAGCCGGGGAAACGGCATGCATGCTGAATTCCACTTTTCCGGAGGGTTTCAATGGTTCCATAAGAAAGTCCGGAATATCTTCCCGGGAAGCATCCGCAAAAACAACCACATCGTGACCTGCAATATTGGCTGCGTCCTCGAGGTTTAACTGGTAATTTGAATCGGTATGCACAAATGCGAATTGATTCTCAGCCGACCATGCCCGGAGTTCTTCAGCCAGCATAATTCCCAGACCGTCGTCCTGGCGACCCGGGTTGCCAAAGCCATATATGAGCAAACTTTTGTTGCTGATCAATGTTTAAGTTTCTTCTCTATCAAACTGTTACTGGCATCGTAAACCTCAAATTCCAATGGCATCTGGCCTAATGCATGGGTGGCGCAACTCAGGCAGGGATCATATGCCCTTATGGCAACTTCAACTGCATTCATCATGCCTTCGGTGATTTCTTTCTTACCTGTCATTACTTTCACGGCCACCTGGTTCACGGCTTCGTTCATGGGCTGGTTATTGTTGGTGGTGGAAACAATGAGGTTGGCCATTTTTATCATGTCGTTTTCGCCGATTTTGTAATGGTGAAATAACGTTCCCCTTGGAGCTTCGATAAGTCCGACACCCTCGGGCAGTTTGTTCCCTTTGGTTACCAGTTCACCTTCCATAAGATCAGAGTCGTTCAGCAATTCCTTCATCTTTTCAGCGGCATGAAGTATCTCAATCAACCGGGCCCAGTGCATGTGCATTGACTTATGGCTGGGCTTTCCTCCATTGTACTGCTTGAATTGTTCAAATTCTTTCTGGGCAAGGGGCGTATCAATAAACTCGGCAGTGTTCATACGGGCCAGCGGGCCAACAGTATACCAGCCGGCTTGTTTCCCTATTTCTTTCAGGTAAGGAAACTTCATGTAGCTCCACGACCTTACTTCTTCGTCGATATAGCGATCGTATTCCTGATAATCGACATCGTGCAGTATTTTCTTTCCTTCGGCATCAACCGCACGCAGAACGCCATGATACAAATCAAGTGCACCATCTTTTCGAACCAGGCTGAGATGACTTGATGGAAATTCAGCAAAGTGGTCGATGATATCCTTGTTTTTCTTGTGGTATTCATGAAAAAACGCGAGTGCATCCTGCGACCAGGCTATCATTTTATCGATGTTCATATATTCATCGCCGTGCAGCAGGTATTCGCGCTCCTCTTCGGTAAGGTGTTTGTTAATTCCGCCGGGAATGGCACCGGTGCCGTGTATTTTTTTGCCGGCAGTGGCTTTGATGACTTCCTGTCCGTATTTACGCATCATAACGCCCTGAACGGCAAGGTCGCGATGTTCAAGGGCAACACCAATGATATTGCGTTTAGCCGGGTCACCATCCACGCCAAACAACAAATCGGGTGAGGCCAGGTGGAAAAAATGCAGCGAGTGCGACTGGAAGATCTGGCCGTAATGCATGAGTCGCCTCATTTTCTCACCGGTGGGTGTAAGACCCTCGCCGGTTCCTGCCCCCACAATTACATCAAGCGCTTTGGCAGCCGCCAGGTGATGGCTGACAGGGCATATTCCGCAAAGACGCTGCACCAGCACAGGCATTTCCCAAAAGGGACGTCCCTGTACAAATCGTTCGAAACCACGAAATTCCACTATATGCAGACGGGTTTGTTCTATTTTGCCTTCGTTGTCGAGATGAATGGTAACCTTTCCGTGTCCTTCCACGCGGGTTACCGGTTCAATGGTTATCTTTTGTCCCATAATGAGATGGTTTAATCGTATTTAAATACTTCGTATGGTAATTTCATTTCATTCCCTGTTACCAGAGCCACCAGTGCTTCCCATATAAGGTCGGCCCGCGGTGGGCAACCAGGCAGGAAGTAGTCGATCTTCACAATTTCGTGACAGGGGTAAACCCGGTCGAGCAGCATGGGGAGTTCCGGATCGTTGGGTATGATCTCGTTTTCGTTGGCTACCACGGTAGGACCGTTAAGGTAAGCCTCCTCGAGACATTCACGTATGGGTATGCCATTGCGCATGGCCGGAAGTCCTCCCATGATAGCACATTCGCCAACAGAAACCAGGATACGGCAGTGTTCGCGGAATTCCTTCAGCACGTGAACATTTTCGCTGTTGCAGCATCCGCCCTCAATCAGCCCGATATCGCATTTCTTGGTGAATTTTTTGATATCGTCGATGGGCGACTTGTTGAACTCAACCAATTCAATCAGTTCGAGTATCCTTTCGTCGATGTCCAGAACCGACATATGGCATCCGAAACATCCTGCCAGCGATGTGGTAGCTATTATAGGTTTGCTCATGGGATGGAATTTTATATTTTCGTGATTTGCAAATTTTCGATATCACTGCCAATGGGCACTTTATCGTATCTTCTTTCGCCAATGGGAATGTTAAATCCTTTTTCCTTTACCAGAATGGATCCTACGGGACATACATCCATGGCCTTTTGTGCAAGTTCTTCGGTAAGCTGTTTTCCCAGTTTGGGGTCAACCACCACTTCCACACCAATACCGCGTTTCCGGTAGGCAAAAATACTTCTGCCGCTTTCGTCGGTAATTACCCTTATGCAACGTTTGCAAAGTATGCAACGGTTGTGATCTTTTATGATCCTGGGGTGTGAAGCATCCACGCTTCTGTGGGGGAACTGAAAAGGAAAGCGTGGAACCATAATTCCGAAGCGGTATGCCAGGGCCTGCAATTCACAGTTACCGCTTTTTTCACAAGCTGGGCAGAAATGATTTCCTTCAACAAAAAGAAGTTCTATGATCGACTTTCTGAGTTCTGTTATTTCTTTCGATTCGTTTTCTATATTCATGCCTTCGGCAACAGGGGTGGTGCAAGCCGTCATCAGCTTGCCGTTTACCTTTACCGAGCATATTCGGCAACTGCCTTTGGGTTTTACACCCGGGAAATTGCAAAGGGTAGGGATGAAGATGCCGTTTTCCCTGGCGGCATCAACCAGGTATTGACCACGGGTGGCCATGCACTCGGTTCCGTCAATGGTGAATCTTACGAACTGGTTCATGGTGAAACTGTATTAAATATTAGGTACTCTGCCGGTTACTTCACACGATTCTTTAACAGCCTGGCTCAGATCGAAGCCACTGTCGAATTCTTTGTTTTTCTGAATTATCTTTTCATACAGGTGTCTGAAATTTTTGAGGCTCGAAAGCATTGGATTTGCAGCCGTTTGTCCAAGTCCGCACCGGCTTGCTTTCAGTATTTTCCCCCATTCCACTATGTCGTCCAGATCCTGTTTCACCCCATGGGCATTCAGTATTTTAAGCAATTTGTTCCGCAGTAGGGTGGGGAGTATCCTGCAGGTGGAACAGCTGCCGCAGGATTCGTCAATAAAAAATTCCATGAAATTCAGTACAATATCGGAAAGAATATCCCGGTGATTTCCCACGATGATCAACGATCCACCAGTGGCCAGGTCTTCGTAACCCAATATACGACTGAATTCATTGGGGGCAATGATGGCGCCCGACGGCCCGCCGACCTGAACAGCCTGCACATCTTCAGCATGCGCACCCACCATATCGAGGATGTCGTTTACAGAAAATCCCCATTCTACTTCGTAAACTCCCGGAAACTTGCAGTCGCCCGAGATGCTTAATACTTTGGTACCGGTGGATTCGGTGGTACCGAACGATTTATACCATTCTCCACCGTTCAGGACGACCTTAACAACCGAACAAAGTGTTTCGACATTGTTAACCACGGTGGGCATGTCGAGGTATCCTTTTTCAACCGGGAAAGGCGGTCTGTCGCGTGGCTCGCCGCGTTTTCCTTCGGCGGACTCTATCAGCGCAGATTCTTCGCCGCAAACATAAGCTCCAGCTCCAAACTGAATGCGAATGTCGAAGTTAAACCCTTTCTTACCCAGAATGTTTTTACCCAGGTAATTGGCATCCCTGGCGCCTTTCAGTATCGATTCGAGGTAAGCCTGCAAATACTTGTATTCATGCCTGATATACAGTATACCCTCAGTGGCTCCAACAGCAAAGCCCGCGATAACCATACCCTCAAAAAGTAGGCGTGGTCTTTCGGTAAGGATAACCCTGTCCTTAAAAGTTCCAGGCTCACCTTCATCGGCGTTGCAGAAGATATATTTGCTGGTGCCTGAAGCATTGCGGCAGAACTCCCATTTCATTCCGGTGGGAAAACCGGCGCCACCCCTTCCCCTGATATTGGATTTTTTAACTTCCTCAATGACCTGTTCGGGTGTCATTTTGATCATCTTTTCAATGGCCTGTCCTGCTTTAAAATTGCGTTCCAGTACCGGACCTATCTTACGTATATTGTTGGTGACAACCGATTTAATGAGGTCCGAACGGTTTTCACCGTCGCCGTAATCGGCTACGAACATATCATCGAGGCTTTTGCCTTCCTTGATATCGCGGACAATTTCCTTAGCCCTGAAAGGGGTAAGTTTGGTGAATATGCGGTTATTGATGATGGCAGCTGGTTCCTGGTCGTTCATACCAATGCACGAAGTGTCGGATAACCCCACCAGGCCATCGGGCGTGACCTCTCCGAACTTAATGCCGAGCTCTTTCATAAAGGCATTGGCCACCTGCGTACGCCCCATCATATAGGCTACAGCGCTGTTATTCAGGTAAATCTGGTACTTTCCGGTAGGTTTCTGTGAAAAGAAGTGGTAAAACGAGATGGTCTGGTCTACATCCACTTCTGACATGCCCAGCTCATCGGCAATCTGGATGGTAATGTCGCGCGGAATAAAGCCGTAATCCGACTGCACATCGATAAGAATATCCATGAGCCTTGTTTTGTCTTTGTTGTATCTTTCCAAGATTTTTTGAACACCTGTTTTCATAGGTAAATGGTATTTTAGTGTAGAAAACTCACAAAAAACCTCACTGTGATTGTCCAGCCGGAATGGCTAAGCACAAGCGTCAGTATAATTTGTTAATTAATTCACAACTAAAAATAACAAGGATATCTAATATTACCAAACCACACCTGAAATTTAGAATGATTATAAGCATTGTGTATAAAGTGTTTTAATTTAATCCTTTATAAAACACCCGATAATTAGGTTACTGATGTATGTCATATCCAAGACTTCCTTTTATTGTTGAAAAGCAGCAGAGGTTCTTCGCGAAAGGTTAAAGAAGCAGGAAGCGATTGTTATTGTGATTGAAATAACAAAAAGAGAGAATATTGTATTTTTCCCTCAGACCAGGGTGGAACTTAATTCGATCGGTCAGAAATCAGTGTCACGCGCACCATAATCGTATTCCTGGTAGAAATTGCTGAG
>JAFGVG010000193.1 GCA_016938095.1 Bacteroidales bacterium | reverse complement strand
TTGGTGCGTTCCACGCCGAGATTGATTTCTTCGATTTGTATGGCTGCTTCGGCTGCTTTTATCCGCGATTTCCGCTCTCCCCAGTCCCAAATAGGTATACTGAAAGTTACAGCTACCTGGGGCGAGCGCGTAGGCTTGTCATATACATGCGGAAGATCGGGGTTCTCGCCCATCAGACCAACGGAAAGATCAATATTTCCGGCAAATTCATTGGTTGACCTGGCTACTGTAAGCTGATCTCTGCTGTTTTGTATGTTTATCTCTCGTTGTCGCAATTCCATACGTGATTCCAAACCATGTTGTATGGCTTTGTCAATATCCACTATTATGGGATTGAACCCAATGTCTGTTTCAATATCAAATTCCTCGTTCAGGGGCATGCCAATATACTGTCGGAAATCGTCCTTTGCATTATCGAGGGCTACCTGTGCATTGTGTAAATTTGATTTGCCAGTGGTTAAGTTGAGCTCTGCCTGCAACAATTCCTCGCGTGCCGATAGTCCGCCTTCCACTTTACTTTTAATGATCCCGTAATTGCTTTCCTGGTTTTTGTATTCGTCCTGTGCAATGGTAAGAGCCATTTTTCGTTGATACACCGTGTAAAAATATTGATTCACTGCCCTTTCGAGATAAAGGCGCTGTATGGCATAACTCAACGTTGCATTTTCAAGCGTCAGTTGCAGTTGCCGCAATTCCATCCGCAACTTGTTGTAGGTAAACAAAGGTTGTGAATAGCTCAAAAACAGGTTGTTACTGTATCCCTTCGACCGGGTGTCACTGTAATCACTGTAAGCATCCTGAAAAGAAAGCTGGTTTTGAAGGGTAATACGCCCGTCGGTAAGCTTAATGGGCTGCGAAACAACAAAATCGCCATATATCTTTTTCGTTTCTGTAGTATTCCAGGTCGAAAACAGACTGTTAAACGATCGTGTCTGGCTGTAATAGAACGGGGTGAGTTGAAAGCGAATGAGTGACTTGGTGGCTGCCTCACGGGCATTCAGATTTTCTTTGCTGATCAACATGTTCAGTTCCGATTTGATTATTTCGGGACTGTTTTTCATGGCAGTATTCATGGCACTTTCGAGTGTCATTACCTGTTGCGCCGGCAAATAACTTGTCAGCGCCAAAATAAATGTCAGCAGGGGGATCAATGGCTTCATATTACTTGTTTGTTTCAGATTCAAGTTTTCTAATATATTTCCTTGGTTCTTGATTCTTGATTCTTGGTTCTTGGCTCTTGACTCTTGGTTCTTGGTTCTATTCATGACTCAGCACCCATTTAACAGCATCGGCAAAAATCATATCGCCCCCGCTTTTGTTGGTAAGTTCAACTTTTGCCGTATCGGAGGATATATACCAGGTACCCAGGTAATGCCAGCCATGATCAATATCTTCCGTAACCTGGTTGATCTTTTCAGCACCATGGTCATGGTATACCGTGATATTATAATCAGGCGACCGGTTACTCCGTCGCCATCCAACATTAACTTTATCCATATAGAAAAAAACATCATAAGCGCCTTTTTCCGGCAGACGGGCTTTCCAGGTTGCTGTGCGCTCACCGGACCCGGCCCGTGTATAATGTGCCGAATGTATGTACCTTCCGTAAAACTCAGAACGAAGTGCAGACCTCCATTCCCTGGGTGGGCTCCATGCCCATATGGCAGAGTACTTATACTTTTTTTTACTGTTCCGCTGAACAACCGACCTTAAATAGGCTTCGTCGGTAGTTTGCAGAAAAGAGAAATCATCGTCTTCATTGTCCGCAACAACTTCATCGGCATGGTTAATTGTCTCAAAAAAGGGTATGGGAACCGCATCATCCAATGGATCGGCATTACGGATTTCATTAAACCCTTCAAATCCATAAACCAAATTGTAAGGGAGATTTTTGGAAATATGTGTTACAATGGACATCCTGGCCGGTTCGGTATTAAAAATGTAGCCTACTTCAAAAGATGTTTTGGCCGGCAGAAAAAGCTGCCGCGAGAAATCAACATTAAAATCCCCTTGCCCGAAATCATTCTGTTTCCGGTTGGGATCATTCATCTCCACATTCAGGGTAACCATGCCATCGGCAGGTTCGGGATTGGAAAGGGTAAAGCGTATCTGGTAACGGGTATTATCGTCCTGCATTACTTTGTAGGTGTTTATTTTACCGATAATAAACCCGGGAAGATTTTTTTGTTCATACCACTGCCCGACTTCACTGGCCAGTTCCTGGTTGAATTTCTGGTTGAAACGACCGTTCAGTTCTTCAAAAGGAATGGGTTTGTGGCGGTGATCATCTATCAGGCCGGTTAATAAGGTATCCAGCTGAGATTCGCCATAGCGGGCCCGCAACAGATTAAAAAAATGAATACCTTTGACCTGAATGACATCTCTCAGGGTAACAGGATTCTCTTCGTTTTCGGCTTCCTTTTCAATGCCTGTTGCCATCAATTCGCCCAGTGAAGACTGGGCAAGCTCCAGGTTGATTTTTTCATTAGCACTCAGGTTGTCATACCATTGCATGGTATTTCCGGCTTTGTTATTCCGCTCTCCGATATAAGTTTCAAAAGACAGCCCCAGTACAGGCCACCTGTCACTGGCCAGACGGGTGATAAAGGTGAGATATTGGGGAAAAACGGAATAGGTTTGCCAGTTAACCAGTTCATCGTAATTAAACCGCTGTCCCCGCTGTGCCAAAAAGTTATCCTTGACGAATCGGTTAAATAGGTCCTTCTGAATGTCTACCGGGATGACCTCCTCGTTATTGTTTTTTGCATTTTTTTCGAGTCGGTGCGTGCGCGCTTTGAAATCTGAGGAATTAAACAACACTCCTTTTTCCGGATAGAGTATCATCTCAGGTTGAATAGCGTCGCAAGCATAAGCATACAAATGATGATCGAGCGAGAAATGCACCGGAACCTCGGCCAACATCAGTCGTCTGAACGGGTATTCCATGCCAACGTTGGTCTCATACTCTTTTTTAAGCTCCCGTATCAATGTTGGCAATGTATCGGCTAAGCTGGTGAAATATGGCTTATAATAATCGTGCCCTTTCATGCTGAAAATGCTGTAGGCTACACTGTCCACGGTAAGGGTATTTTCGATGTATTTGCCTATCAGTAAGGTGATTTTGGACAATGCAAATTCAGGGGAAAAAGTAAACTGACCGTTTTCTTTTTTGTCCATTTTCCCCTGTGAAAGAATCACTAAACCGGGCCGCGTTTTAACCTTCAGGCTGAAACGGGTAAAATCGGGTTCGTACCGCGCAGGCAAAGCAGAGGCATAACCCGTTCCTGTTATTGGATACCACAATGATTCAGCTGTTAAACAAACAAAATTCCTTTGCAGAAAAGCGGTGCGTTTGCGCAGTCGGAACACTTCAAATGCCGGGTTTTTGTCAAATTCTTCCTCGCTTTGGTCGAGGAAAGTGATTCCCTCGTTGATACTTCCAAAATAATGCAGGTTAATAGTCAGTGCTTCCGTTTTTTCCAATGTTTCGGGTAATATGGCCAAAATAAGCTGCTTTTTTCGTGTAAAGGCCAATGGCTTGCTATCAACCCGCAACTCTGATACTTCCAAATCAGGGTTAAGACTCATAATCAGTGTATCTACCGGTTGCGCGCCATGATTGCTGACATAAAGGGTTGCTTTAACGGAAAGTGAATTCCCCAGGTGTTCCACGTCCAGCATGCACGAATCGGTAATGGCTCGCGGATAATGCGCATAAGCATTGTTTAGGGCAATAACCTGATTTCTGAAACTATGCATCCTGTTTTTGTTATTCAGGTAGGCATAAGCCATTAAAATTCCGGCCGCCAAAAGAATAAGTCCGCCCCATAAAGGCATCCTGTGATATTTGACCGTCTGCGCCAAACGCGGTAATTTATATACGGTAAGCATAATTAATGCTATACCCAAAACCAGGTAAATACCGCGGTGCAATACTATTTCGCCCGTGTTGCCAAAGCCGCTGATCGATGAATACATCATGGGCACCTGGTAGGCAATGTAATCGAACAGGTGGTAAGCCTTTTTGTTCAGGTAGAATACGGTAATTGCAATGTATCCGGTAAGGATAATAAAGGTTACAGCCTGGTTTTTAACCAATGTCATTACAAAAAACGACAAGCCCAAAATATACACAAGGGTTGGCAAACTAATCAGTAGCGGATAGGCCAGGTAGGCGAAAAAGCGTTGCGACGAAACACTTCCCAGAAAGGAAAAGCCGATTCCCATGAGCAATATAATAAAATTCAGCAACAGAAAAACAGTGAGTATACCCAGTGTTTTTCCGGCTATGTATTGCCCGTTGGACATGGGTCGGGCATAAATCACTTCCACCGTGTCGTTTTTTCGATCCTGTTTGAGAAATTCCGAAGCCAGAAAAACAGCGACAATGGCCTGCCCCAGGTTCAGAATAATGAGATTGGCATAAGGAATGGATGAAGCAAGCGCTTTGTAAATCCAGGGTGCTCCGCTTGAATCGACATTCATGGCAATATTGAAAATGCCAAGCCCGAAAATAGTGCCACTGGCAAAAATCCGAAAAAACCAGCTTCGCAGCAGCGTTTTCATTTCGTAGGTGGCAATGATGCGGATGGTATTGCTGAACATAAACAGACAGGGTAAAAATTAAGCGGTTACTGTTTCCATAAAATATACATAAGCATGTTCAAGGTTAGGTTCAATGGCAACAGCATTGTTAACATCAATCTGTTCCCCTACCAGTTGTATTTCCCAGCCTTCATCCGTAGGTATGGTTGAGGTTACGGCATATTGTTCCTTTAGCTTGTCGTATTCAACTCCTGCTGTCTGGACCTGCCATACATGGCCTTTTGCTTTTTCAACAAGTTGTTCGGGCGGACCGTTGAACTGAAGCCTGCCTTCGTTGAGGAGCGCCAGATCGCGACAGACGCTGGAAATATCACCCACAATATGGGTCGACAGCATAATGATTACGTCCTGATGACTAAGATCCGATAATATGTTCCTGAAGCGTATTCTTTCCTCGGGGTCCAGTCCGGTTGTGGGTTCATCCACAATTATAATGCGGGGGTTGCCAATCAGCGCCTGGGCTATGCCCAGTCTGCGCTTCATACCGCCCGAAAGATTATTGGCCAGCCGGTCGCGGGCATCAAAGAGGCCGACTTTATCGAGCCATTCATCGACTTTTTGCAACCGCGCGGTTTTTGATTTCATGCCCGACAAGCCGGCGGCATAATCGAGAAACTCCCAGGTCTTCAACCTGGAAAAAAACCTGAAATCCTGGGGCAGGTAGCCGAGTATGCTTCGAATTTTACCCCGATCGCGACTGAGGTCGAACCCGTCGATTTTTACACTTCCTGAAGTCTGTGTAAGCAGCGTTACCAGTATACGAATAAGGCTCGATTTGCCGGCGCCATTGGGCCCCAGCAATCCAAACATGCCTTTTTCAATAGTCAGGTTAATGTCAGAAAGGGCATGCTT
>JAFGVG010000192.1 GCA_016938095.1 Bacteroidales bacterium | reverse complement strand
TCATTCTAAATTATGGAAAAATGATATTTTGCGGCATAACGTTGGTGTAAGGTTGCTATTTTTACCGTTTTTATAAAAGATTTTACATGGAAGCTTCTGTTTGTATAATGCAGAAGGGAACAGTTGAGAATGTCAAGGATAACCTTGTAAAAGTCAGGATACAGCGCGATACGGTTTGCGGGCATTGTCATGCCCGTGGTTTTTGTGAAATGGGCAGTCAGCATGATACCCTAATAGAGAGTTCAGATTTTACAGATGGGTTGAAAACAGGAGATTACGTTGAAGTGAAAATGGAACAACGGCAGGGCAACATGGCTGTAATGCTTGCCTATTTGGGGCCCTTTGTTTTACTGATGACCTTATTGCTGATCATGGAAGCAGCAGGTGCCCGTGAGTGGGTTGCCGGTCTGGTTGCCATAACATCACTCGTACCCTATTTTTTGTTTTTATATTTCTTCAGAAAAAAGATAAAGAGAACTTTCTCATTTAGTGTAAGAAAAACCGAAGCATAATGGGCCTTACTATTTTATATACCATCGTCTCCTTAAGTATCCTTGGCGCTTTGGCTGCCACTGTGCTGTATTTTGTTGCCCGGCGGTTTAAAGTGTATGAAGATCCACGCATTGACCTGGTGGAAGCGGAACTTCCTGCCGCGAACTGTGGTGGATGCGGATTTGCCGGTTGCCGCAACTTTGCTGAAGCCCTGGTAAAATCCGAAACAGGTGAAGGGTTGTTTTGTCCGGTTGGCGGTAACGAAGTAATGAAACGAGTTGCAGCTTTACTTGGACGTGAAGCTGTTGCTCAGGAAGCAAGAGTTGCCGTATTACGCTGCAATGGCACTTGCGAGTTCAGACCAAAAACAAACAAATATGACGGTGTCCAGTCGTGTGCCATTGCATCCGCGCTTTATAGCGGAGAAACCGGTTGTACATATGGTTGTCTTGGTTTGGGCGATTGCGTTGAAGTCTGCAATTTTGATGCCCTGCACATGGACCCCGCAACCTGTCTTCCTGTGGTGGACAGTGAAAAATGTACGGCCTGCGGAGCCTGTGTTAAAGCTTGTCCCAGGGATTTGTTCGAACTAAGAAAGCGATGGAAAGGTAACAAGCAGATATACGTGGCCTGCCGGAACGAGGATAAAGGCGGCGTCGCCAAAAAAAACTGTTCTGTTGCCTGTATAGGCTGCTCCAAGTGTTTCAAGGTTTGCCCTTACGATGCCATTGTGATGAACAACAACCTTGCCTTTATCGATTCGGACAAGTGCAAACTATGCCGTAAATGTGTTGCAGAATGCCCCACCGGATCGATTATCGAAGTTGGTTTCCCGCCAAAGAAGGTAGTTCAGGAGGCAACAGCAGATGATATTAACCTAAGTGCAAATAAAGAATAACAACGTGCTGAAAACATTTAAAAAAGGAGGAGTGCATCCTCCCGAGAATAAGTTATCGGCTCATCAGCCTGTACAAACTGCCCTTCTGCCAAAAACAGCAACCATACTGCTGTCGCAGCACATGGGGGCTCCTGCAAAAGCACTGGTAGCCAAGGGTGATGCCGTAAAAACAGGTCAGCTGATTGCCAAAGGTGAAGGGTTTCTTACGGGTAACGTGCATTCATCGGTTACGGGTAAAGTTACCAAAATCGACGAAGTTCAGGATGCAAGCGGATACAAGCGACAGGCTGTATTTGTTGAAGCTGGGGAAGAAGAATGGATGCCAGGTATCATTACCGATAATACGCTTGATAAAACCATCCGTTTTGAAGGACCTGAAATTATCAGTAAAATTACTGATGCCGGAATTGTTGGCCTTGGCGGGGCAACTTTCCCTTCGCATGTAAAACTAACCCTACCGCGTGGCAAAAAAGCTGAATTTCTTATTGTAAATGGTGTTGAATGTGAACCTTACCTGACGGCCGATCATGCGCTTATGCTCGAAAAAGGCGAGGAAATACTGGTTGGTATTCAGTTGCTGAAAAAAGCCCTGAATGTTTCACAGGCTCACATCGGCATTGAAAATAACAAGCCCGACGCAGTGGCGCATATGAAGAAACTCGCCGCATCGTACGAAGGAATTGCTGTTCACGCATTAATAGTTAAGTATCCGCAGGGTGGTGAAAAACAACTCATTAAAGCCATCACCGGCCGTGAAGTACCTTCGGGTGGATTGCCGGTTGATGTTGGGTGTGTCGTATTCAATGTCGGAACCGTTTTTTCGGTATACGAAGCAGTGCAAAAAAACAAACCACTTGTTGAAAGGGTTGTAACCATTACCGGTGTTCAGGTGAAAAAGCCGTTAAATCTTAGGGTTCGTATTGGTACTTCGGTGGCTTCCCTTATTGAACAAGCCGGCGGATTACCCGAACATACAGGTAAGATAATAATGGGCGGCCCCATGATGGGTAAAGCCTTGGGAAGTGCTGAGGTACCAGTTGTCAAAGGGACATCGGGCATTCTGCTGCTGCCTGATGCCGTTTCCGAACGATCTCCAATACAACCCTGCATACGCTGTGCTAAATGTGTTTCGGTTTGCCCCATGGGACTGGAACCATACCTATTAATGCCGTTGTCGCAACAAAAGAACTACGACAGGCTCGAGGCAGAACATATAATGGACTGTATTGAATGTGGATCATGCAGTTATACATGTCCTGCCAGCCGGCCTCTGCTCGACTATATCAGATTGGGAAAAGCCAGTGTAGGTAAAATTATTAGAACCAGAAAAAAACCATGAGCAAGCTATTAATCGTATCTCCATCTCCCCACATCAGCAGTGATCAGACCACCAGTAAACTGATGTACGGTGTGGTCGTTTCGCTTATACCTGCTTTTGCCGTAACAATTTATATGTTTGGCATAGGAGCGCTGATTGTCACCGCTATTTCCATTGTATCGTGTGTGCTTGCAGAGGCCCTGATACAACGTTATATCCTGAAAAGTGAAGTAACCATCCGTGACGGCTCTGCTGTTGTTACCGGCTTGCTCCTCGCTTTTAATGTTCCTGCCAACCTCCCCTGGTGGATGGTTGTCCTTGGGGCGCTCTTCGCCATTGGTATTGCCAAAATGACCTATGGCGGACTGGGGAATAATTTATTCAACCCTGCACTGGCAGGGCGCGTATTTCTGCTCATTTCTTTTCCGGTTCAGATGACCAGTTGGCCGTTGCCAATTGCCTCGCGGCTTCAGTATCTCGACGCTGCAACAGGCGCCACTCCGCTTAGCATTGTAAAAGAAGCCGTAAGAAACGGTGAAAAGATACCCGATATTATGCAACAAGTGCCCGACCACATGCAACTTTTTCTTGGACAAATGGGAGGTTCACTGGGTGAAGTATCGGCATTGGCGCTCTTACTCGGCTTCGGCTGGATGTTGTATAGAAAGATCATTACCTGGCATATTCCTGTTGTTATCATTTTATCCATTGCAGCCTTCACCGGCATTTTATGGCTGGCCGATCCGCTTAAAAACGCCTCTCCCCTCTTTCACATTCTTACAGGGGGTGTTATGCTAGGGGCCATATACATGGCTACCGATCTGGTAACCTCACCCATGACACGCACCGGGATGATCGTCTACGCGGTGGGTATAGGAATTATTACCGTTGTGATAAGGGTTTTTGGAGCTTACCCCGAAGGCGTTTCCTTTGCCATATTGATTATGAACGCCGTTGTTCCGCTTATCAACAGATATATAAAGCCAAAACGTTTTGGAGAGGAGGTGAAACATGGCTAAGAAGCTCGATTCCACACTGCCAAACATGATCCTTTCGCTTGTGATCATTTCGATATTTATGTCGGCTGCTTTGGCATTTGTATACCTGAAAACCAAAGAACCTATTGAAAATGCCGCACGACAAAAAGAGGCGGAGGCGATAAAACAAGTCGTCCCGGCGTTTGATAGTAATCCGGCAACTGGCAAAATTGAGAAAGGCGGGATCGTGGTTTACCAACTTACCAACCAAAGTATACCTGTAGGTTTTGCGGTGAAATCATCCACTGAAAAAGGTTTTGGTGGTCATATCGAAATTATGGCCGGTTTCCTGCCCGACGGTTCCATTTATAATATTACGGTATTGCAACACAAAGAAACCCCGGGACTGGGCACAAAAATGAATGAACCAAAATTCAGTGCTCAATTTCCGGGTAATAATCCCGCTAATTTTTCCCTTAAAGTAAAAAAGGACGGAGGGCAGGTTGATGCAATTACGGCAGCAACCATTAGTTCGAGGGCATACTGCGATGCAGTGCAACGTGCATATGATGCTTTAAAACAAGTAACTGACTCTATCACCACACAACCATAAAAGATCTATTGCTATGGGAAGCCTTAAGTATTTCACTAACGGATTGTTAAAGGAAAACCCTTCGCTCGTACTTGTGCTGGGGACGTGTCCGGCCCTTGCAGTAACCACATCAGCCGTAAACGGATTGGGTATGGGTGCTGCTACAACTTTTGTATTGCTATGTTCCAATGTAATCATATCGCTGATCAAAAACCTTATTCCAGATAAAGTGCGTATTGCAGCATTTATTGTTGTAATAGCAACTTTTGTGACCATTGTCGACCTGGTAATGAAAGCCTATGTTCCGGACTTGTACAAAGCACTTGGCATATTCATCCCCCTGATTGTCGTAAACTGTATCATTTTAGGCAGAGCTGAAGCGTTTGCACAGAAAAACAAGGTTTGGTTTGCTTTCCTCGACGGATTGGGAATGGGCATCGGATTTACACTGGCCATCACAGTGATGGGTGCCATACGTGAGATTCTCGGGAACGGTTCCATTTTTAACCTGCGAATCATAAGTCAGGACGCTTCCACAATCCTGCTTTTTGTTCTACCTCCGGGTGCTTTTGTAACTTACGGCCTTTTAATAGCCGGCATGAACAAGCTCAGGGCAAAGTATAACCTGTAAAATACTGAAATTATGGAATATATTCTGATAATCATATCGGCCGTACTGGTAAACAATGTAGTGCTTGTACAGTTCTTAGGTATCTGTCCTTTCCTGGGAGTTTCAAACAAAATTGACACTTCGTTGGGAATGGGCATGGCCGTGGTTTTTGTCATGTCACTTGCCAACCTGGTCACCTACCTCATTCAGGCCTATGTGCTTACGCCTTTGGAAATACAATTCATGCAAACCATAACCTTTATTTTTGTCATTGCCTTCCTGGTTCAGGTTGTGGAAATTATTCTGAAAAAGGCTGCTCCTGCTTTGTATCAGGCCCTGGGCATTTATCTTCCGCTGATTACAACCAATTGCGCCGTTTTGGGAACTGCCATTCTGGCCGTTCAGAAAGACTACAACATGGTTATGAGTGTGGTTTATGCAGCAAGCATAGCTATTGGCTTTACGCTTGCACTGGTATTACTTGCCGGCATGCGTGAACAACTTGCCCTTAGCAACACGCCAAAAGGCATGAAAGGTTTTCCCATTACACTCATCACGGCAGGATTGCTCTCTCTGGCATTTATGGGATT
>JAFGVG010000191.1 GCA_016938095.1 Bacteroidales bacterium | reverse complement strand
TTTTTTTATCAATTAATACTGTATTTTTGCCGCTAAAATGAGGTCATGTTATATAAAACACTGAAAGATAACCGTTTATTTCTCATCCCTTACCTGCTTCTGATACTTGCGGTGATTCCTGTGTTATTGATCTACCCAAAACCAGATATCCATCTAACCATCAATAAAATTCATTCACCTTTTGCAGACTGGTTCTTCAGGTATGCCACTTTCCTGGGCGATGGCCTGTTTCTGATTGTTCCGGTGCTGTTTTTATTGTTCTTTTCGCTCCGGCATGTTGTTTTTCTGATAACCGCCTATTTTTCAACCGGACTGATCACACAAATACTTAAAAGACTTGTTTTTCACCAGGTTGACAGACCAACATCGTACTTTGGCGATACCACCACTCTTCACCTGGTTGATGGTGTAAAAATGCTTGGCAGCTACAGTTTCCCTTCCGGACATTCGACCAGCGCATTCGCGCTCTTTCTCAGCCTGGCACTAATTTCCAACAATGCAGCAATTAAATCGCTTTGTTTTTTGGTGGCATGCACTGTAGCCTTTTCACGTATTTATCTGTCGCAGCATTTTCTCATCGATACAGTTGCAGGTTCGGCCATTGGCGTATTGGGCACCCTGGGGTTTTACCTGCTTTATTACCGGCATGAACGAACATGGCATGCCTGGTCACTTCAAAAAATTACCCGACATGATCAGCATGCATAATAACCGGCCAGGACTTTACCAGGCTTTGATAGCTGCCCTTGCGGCATTGCTTTTTATGCCCTTTCTGGGCGAAGTGAACCTGTTCGACTGGGATGAAATAAACTTCGCAGAATCGGCACGTGAAATGATCAGCAGTGGCGATTATCTTACCGTGCAAATCAATTTCATACCTTTCTGGGAAAAACCACCCCTGTTCATTTGGATGCAGGCGCTTTCCATGAAAATATTCGGCGTCGGAGAATTTGCTGCACGTTTTCCGAATGCGCTTTGCGGTATAGTTACTTTATTGGTATTGTTTAATATCGGCCGTCGACTGAAAGATACAACCTTCGGTCTCCTATGGACTTTGCTATATGCCGGGTCGGTGCTACCCTTCTTATATTTCAAATCGGGTATCATTGACCCATGGTTTAACCTGTTTATTTTTCTGGGCACATACCAAATGTACAGGTACTTTTCTGATGCCGGCAGCAAGTTTCAGTACGCTGTTCTTTCCGGTCTTTTTATTGGTCTGGCCATCTTAACCAAAGGTCCGGTTGCACTGCTATTGTTTGCCATTACAACCGGAATTGTGCTGGTTATTAACAAATTCAGGATTGCTATCAGGTTTCGCGATGTAATGGCTTTTACGCTGGTACTTGCCTTTACAGGAGGTTTTTGGTTTATCCTTCAGATGCTCAGCGGAAATTACAGTATTATAGTCGATTTCATCGAATACCAGATACGTCTGTTCCGCACCAAAGATGCAGGTCATGGCGGGTTTTTGCTGTATCACTTGGTAATACTGCTTATTGGCGTTTTTCCCGCCTCACTCTTTGCCCTTCCTTCGCTGATTGGCTTACCCCGGAAAAAGGAAAGCCCCGACGAATTCCGTAAATGGATGATGATCCTGTTTTGGGTGGTGCTGGTGGTATTTACCATAGTAAAAACAAAAATTGTACATTATTCATCGCTCTGTTATTTTCCGCTCACCTTTCTGGCCGCATGGTCGGTTTACCATTGGAACAGCTTGTCAGCAAAATGGCGAAAAACCATCATCCTGCTTGTTGTATTCATGGGTGCTATACTGGCAGTCGGAACCATAGGCATTACTTATATCGAAAAGTATAAGGCATGGTTAATCAGCAGGGGCTGGGTCAGTGATCCATTTGCCATTGGCTGTCTCGAAGCCGATGCTGGTTGGAAGGGTTACGAATTTGCTGCAGGTGTGCTGCTTCTGGCCGGAATTGCTGCGTTTGCCTTCTTTTCCAGAAAAGGAAGTATGCTTAAACCAACACTTGTCATCACAGCAACATTGCCCTTGTTCATGTTCCTGGCCATGTACCTGATCGTGCCCCGTATCGAAGCGTATTCGCAACGGGCTGCCATTGACTTTTTCCGGTCGGTGAGCCGGGAGGATGCATACCTTGAAACCATTGGCTATAAAAGTTATGCCCATCTTTTTTACGGTCGTATTCGCAACCACACTCATGAGAAAGCTCGCGACAAATCGTGGCTGCTGACGGGTGATATAGATAAACCGGCATATTTTTCCGTAAAAATCAGCCGGAAAGAGAAATTTATAAAAGAATTCCCGCATATTGAATACATGTATGAAGAAAACGGCTTTGTTTTCTTCAGCAGAAAACCAGGCATACAGCCATAAAAAGCAGAGAATGATCAATAATAAAACAATTACGGTGGTTCTACCGGCATACAATGCCGAAAAAACACTTGAACAAACCTATCACGAAATACCCTTCGACATTGTCGACCATGTGATACTGGTAGACGACCGCAGCAGGGACAACACCGTGAGGCTTGCACGGGAACTGGGCATAAAACATGTTGTGCTGCATGCCGAAAACAAAGGTTATGGAGGAAACCAGAAAACCTGTTACGACAAGGCACTTGAGCTTAAATCGGACATTGTGGTAATGTTGCACCCCGATTATCAATATTCTCCCAAATTAATCCACTCGATTTGCTACCTTATTGCCAACGGCGTTTACGAAGTGGTGCTTGGATCCAGAATTCTGGGTAAGGGCGCATTAAAAGGCGGCATGCCGCTTTATAAATACATTGCCAACCGGTTGCTAACTTTAGCACAGAATATACTGATGAACCAAAAGTTGTCGGAGTACCACACCGGCTACAGGGCTTTTTCGGGCAATGTTTTGCAGAAGGTTAAATATCAATTGAATTCTGACGACTTTGTATTCGATAACCAGATGTTGGCGCAGATTTTTTACGCAGGTTTTGAAATTGCCGAAATAACCTGTCCCACCCGTTACTTCGATGATGCATCGTCCATTAATATCCGGCGCAGCATAAAATACGGACTGGGTGTGCTGGGTGTATCAGTTTCTTATCTGTTACAACGAACCGGATTATTTCGCTTCAGGATTTTTCAATAGCAACAACAAGGCTGGTGTTTACGCTTTTTGGTTGTTGATATTGTACCCTGAATACACAAATATTCTAACTTTGAGCAAACACTGCTTTCATGAAATCGTTATTATCCATCTTTCTGCTATTGATTGTTTCAGGCACCCTTACCTCGTGTAAACTGAAAACCAGCAATGAATATGTTGCCAACGATACCATTTCGATGAAATTGAACGACTTTGCTCCTGTTGAGCTGAAAACTGATATCAGCAAATTAACCGCAAAGGAAAAGCAGCTGATTGCCATACTTATTGAAGTTGCCGATATCATGGATGAAATTTTCTGGATGGAAGCATATGGCGACAAAGATACCCTGATTAAAAAGCTCAGGCATGATGATGAGATAAGGCTGATCAATATTCATTACGGCCCATGGGATCGCATGGCAGGCAATGCTCCGTTTTTCAGGGAGACAGGTCCAAAACCTCCGGGGGCTAATTTTTACCCGGCCGACATGACCATTGAAGAGTTTGAAAAACTCGGAGACACACGAAAAACCAACTTGTACACACTTATCCGTCGAAACGAACAGGCTGAGCTTACGGTGATTCCTTATCATCAGGCTTTCCGCGAAAAAGTACAACAAGCATCCATACTATTGACTAAAGCCGCCATGTATGCAGAGGATCCAGGACTGAGGCGTTATCTTGAATTACGCGCAAAAGCTTTTATGGACGACGATTATCGGGCCAGCGATTTAGCCTGGATGGATATGAAAACCAATACCATCGACTTTGTGGTTGGGCCCATTGAAACATACGAAGACCAGTTGTTTGGCTACAAAGCTTCACATGAAGCATACCTGTTGGTTAAAGACACCTTATGGAGCCGGAGGTTAAACCAATGTCTGACTCTACTGCCAGCGCTCCAGCAAAGCCTTCCGGTCGACAATCGTTATAAGTTGGCGCTACCCGTAAAAAGCTCTGACCTAGGCGTATACGATGTTATTTATTATGCCGGCGAATGTAAAGCCGGCAGCAAAACCATTGCCATTAACCTGCCCAATGACAAATATGTTCAGCAGGTGAAGGGAAGTCGCAGGGTACAACTCAAAAATGCTATTCAGGCTAAATTCGATAATATTATGGTACCCATTGCACGGGAAATACTAGCCCCGGAGCATTTGCCCGATTTAACTTTTGATGCCTTTTTTACCAATACCATGTTTCATGAAATTGCACATGGCCTTGGCCCGGCAAACACAATCAGCGGAAACGGCAGCATTCGTGAAGCACTTATGGAATATCACACGACCATCGAAGAAGGCAAAGCTGACGTAGTGGGTGTATACCTTATTGACCGGCTTCGCGAAATAGGTAAAATAGAACTGAATACGAGAGAGTCCTATACTACTTTCGTAGCCGGAATCTTCCGTTCCATCCGTTTTGGCGCATCCAATGCACACGGAAAGGCCAACCTGATAAGATACAATTACTTTATGGAATCCGGCGCCATAAGCCGGGATTCTCTGGGATTTTATCATATCCATTACGAAAAAACAAAGGAGGCTGTTCATAAGCTATCGGCATTATTATTAAAACTTCAGGGCGACGGGAACTACCAGCAGGCAGAAGAATTACTTAAAAAATACGCCACAATTAGCCCGTTGTTGAAAGCCGATTTGGAAAGAATTTCAAGGAAGAATGTCCCTGTAGATATTTGTTTTGAACAAGGATTGGCTATCTTGGGAATAAACAAATGAACCGAATTGTGATTAACACGGCACCAGAAAACCATAAACGCCTGTTAAGCCGGCTGTCACTTTACGCTTTACTGGCAGTTGTCTTTGCTCTCTTTGCTTTTTCTAATCGTTATCATTTATTGTATCTTGAGCAGATTCAACTTTTCAGATACAATACATCGTATGTGGCTGATTTTTTTACCATACCGGGTGGATTTATTAATCTGCTTGAAGCCTTCATTGTACAGTTTTTTCATATAAGTTGGTTAGGAGCCCTTATCATAACCCTTTTGTGTTTCCTGGCCTTTAAACTTACCTCGAGTGTTTTAAAAAAATCCGGCATTAATGGTATTTTGTTCTCGCTGCTTCCCGTGTTGATATTGACCGCATTGCACAGCCACCATCAATATAATCTGCATTTTACACTGGGATATCTTTTATCGCTTGCCTGTTACATCTGGCTTGCCGGTATACCAAGGGGACGAAACAGCCTGATTGCTGCGCTCCTGACGTTTACTCTGCTTTACATTCTCGCAGGCATTTTTGCCATCTTTTTCCTAACGTTATACTTGCTGCACAAACTGACCTGCGTATCAGGACTTCGCCGCTATGTGCATATTGCGGGAGTACTGTTTTTTGCTACAGCAATTACCTATACTGCATGGCGTTTTGTTTACCTGATACCTTTTGAACAATTTCTTCCAATACCCTTCCACCTGCTAACAATACCTCGCATTAAGATACTGCTGATGGTCTTAATACTGTACTATCCCTTGATCATGTTTATGATACCGGCCTGGCAACGTATATTTAACAGGCCTTTCCCCGACGCTTCATGGAATGTATCAACAATCACAACCAGTCTGCTGTTATTCATTGCATTGGCATTTATGATTGGAAAGCATAGCTATGACCGGAAAAGCGAACTTTTTCTGCGCATGGATAACCAGTATCAGAAAGCCGACTGGAATGGAGTACTTGAAACGGCTGAAAAATATCCCGGACAAAACCAGCTTGTAATGTACCTGACCAACCTGGCTCTTTTTCAAACTGGTAAACTTTCCGACAGCATGTTTGATTACCCGCAATCGGGCACCAAAGGTCTCTGGCTTACCTGGGAAAGAAACGAAACGGCACCCTTTTTTGGAGGCGAGGTTTATTACCACCTCGGGTATAACAACGAAGCTTTCCGATGGGCTTTTGAAGCCATGGAAGTAAAAGGATTAAATCCAAGATCGTTAAAAAGGCTTATAAAAACCAGCATGGTTAACTACGATTACGCAATTGCTTCAAAATACCTGAACTACCTTCGGCAGACGCTTTTTTACCGCAAATGGGCCAACCAATACAAAGCAATGGTAAATGATACTTCGCTGATTTCACAGGACACCGAATTAACGAAAAAAAGAAAACTGCTTTTATCCAACGATTTTATTGCCATTAATAACTCCCATACCATTGGCTTGGAGCGTTTAATTGATAATCATAGCGATAACCGTATGGCCTTTGAATATTTGATGGCCTCCTATTTATTGAAGAAGGAGCTCGGTTCCTTTTCAGCCAATTTACACAGGCTAGAAAACTTTGGTTATGAAGATATTCCGGTACATTATGAGGAGGCTATTTTGTTGTATGCGGGGCTCACCGGCAATAATCCGCTTCCAAAAGGTTATACAATCAGAAATACTACCCGCGAAAAATACCGTAATTATGCAAGAATCTTTGCTGCTAATCGCCATAATATGCCAAAAGCAACTGACGTGTTGTTTAAACAGTATGGCAATACCTTCTGGTTTTACATGCAGTTTGTCAATCCAAATTTAAACCAGGTAAATCAATGACGACTGGAAGCAAAACACAAAAAGTCCTGGCCGGGATGTCCGTTATTGTAGTTCTGGTAATGATGGCTTTTGCCTGCGGCTATAGCAGGTTGCCCGATCATAGCACTCCATCGGGTGACGCACAGATTTACCCCGACTATACTGCCATAACCCTGCCAGTCAACATCGCACCCCTGAATTTCAATATCACGGTAAAGGCAGAAAAATACCTGGTTAGATTCACCTCAGGTTCAGGAAATTCGTTTTCTGTAAAATCGCGTAATGGAACCATAGCCACACCGTCGAAAAAATGGAAATGGCTGCTCAAGCAAAGCAAAGACAGCCTGTACACTGTTCAGATCCATTATCGCCTTAAAGGCCAGTGGTACTATTTTGATTCCATTGTTAACCACGTTTCATCTGATGTCATTGATCCCTATGTGGCCTATCGGAAAATCGAACCGGGTTATGAAACCTGGAACAAAATGGGTATTTACCAGCGTAACATCGAAAATTTTAATGAAGATGCAGTGATCGTAAACGACCTCACGGGCGGAAACTGTATGAACTGTCATTCCTTTGCCGCCCATAACCCTTCCAATATGTTGTTTCACGTAAGAGCTGCCCACAGCGGCACCATTATTTGCCGAAATGGAAGTATTACAAAAGTTAATACCCAAACCGACAGCACTATTTCGGCCGGTGTATATCCAGCGTGGCATCCTGGCGGAAAATACATTGCCTTTTCGGTAAATCATATTGTTCAAAGCTTTCACGCCCTGCCTGACCGTAAAGTTGAAGTAATAGATACATTATCTGATTTGATCCTTTACGATGCCGAGCAAAACAGGGTAATGAAGGAAGCTAGGTTGACATTGCCCGACCGGTACGAGACTTTTCCTGCTTGGTCGCCTGATGGTCACTTTCTTTATTATTGCTGCACCGAAAACCAAAATTACAGGCAATTTGAAGAAACACAATACAATATCCTACGTATTTCATTTGATGCTACTTCAGGAAAATTCGGACAAACTGATACCGTTATCGCTGCCCGAAAAAACGGTTACAGCGCGAGTTTCCCCCGGATATCGCCTGACGGCAGGTATCTGCTGTTTGCCCGTAGCAGATATGGCAATTTTACCATATGGCACGGCGACAGCGATCTGGCCCTGTTAAACCTCAAAAATGGCGAAATTACAGATCCTCAGATAATAAACAGCCGACAAGCCGAAAGCTACCATACCTGGTCATCTACGGGACGTTGGGTTGTTTTCAGCAGCCGTCGTGATGATGGTTTGTATACGCGTCTTTATTTCAGCTATTTTGATAGGGATGGCAATATGCACAAGCCTTTTATGCTGCCTCAGCGAGATCCCTCCCAAAATACAGGATTGCTTAAATCCTACAATGTACCGGAATTCATAAAAGGCAGGATAAGTGTTGACCCGCGTGAACTATCGCGCATAATCAAAACAGAAGCCCAGCAGGCTTCATATACCCAAATCAGGTGACACAATGTTTTCATCAGGTGTGAAATTTTTTTACAAGACCATTTTGCCGGTTAATCCAGGAGATTTTTTCACTGAACTGGATACTTGCATCCGTAAAATAAAAGAAATTGAAACACAATCATCGTCAACACTTTTTAAACTGGCAATCTTTCATGATCCTTCAGATGAAGATGAAGAAACAATGCGCAAACGCGATACCGGTGAACTTCTCCAAAACAACTTTCCGCTAAGGTGTCCTGCTTATTCACTTTTGTCACAAAAGCCTGTTTCCCCCTGGAAGGTATCAATAGAAGCCGCATTTATTGCAGGAAACGCCTGCCAGATTTATTTCAGAAATTTGGATAAAATACCCTACGTGGTATTTGAATGTGCACATTTCAAAGAACTTTGGGCTGCCGGTATTTCAGCAAACAGTGTTTCGTTGCAATACCAGAAAAAAGCCATTGCAGCATTTGAAATGATCCATACCTTACTTGCGAAGGAAGACATGGATTTCAACGACATAGTCCGGCAATGGAATTACCTGGGAGGAATAACCCGGGAGAACAAAGTCAATGAAGCAATTACTTCCAATTACCAAATATTTAACGAAATCCGACACAAGTTTTACAATACATACCGTAAAGCCGAAATATTCCCGGCAGCCACGGGTATTGGCACAAAATTCAGCCAGGTAAGCATGGACATCTGTGCCATCCGGACTGCTGTAAATAACTGCAAAACCATAGCCATTCATAACCCAAATCAGGTTGATGCACATCAATACGATCAGCAGGTGCTGGAAGGTGTACCTTTGCATTCGCAAACCAAAAAGCACCCTCCGGAATTCGAAAGAGCTGTGCTATTTACTTCACCGGACCATAGCAGACTGTTCATTTCGGGAACTGCATCGATTATCGGACAACAAACCATTGGTGTGGGGGATATTCGCAAACAAACCCTGACAACTATTGCCAATATTGAACAGCTAACCCAAATCAGTCAATTGCGGAAATGTTATCCCCTTCTGCCCCAGGGATCTTTTCATTACAGCTTTTTACGGGTTTACGTAAAAAACCAGCAGGATCTGGAAACTGTTATAGCCACCTGCAACAGAAGATTCGCTGGTATCCCGGTCAGCTATGTCGTTGCCGATGTATGCCGTGATGATTTGCTTATGGAAATTGAAGGAGAAATGCTTTTCAATGCTTCAGGCGATTTCAGCTGATCTCGCTCCAGTCGTTTACGGACTTACTCAATAGTGAAAGTTGCTGCCTACAAACAATGTTTTCAGGTAGCGAAAGCAACGGATCCTTTTCGAGAACACTGGTGGCAATATCACGCGCAAATTGCAGCATCTGGCCATCTTTTCCGAGGTTAGCCAATTTTAAATCGAAAGGAATTCCGCTCTGTTGGGTGCCTTCGATATCGCCAGGTCCCCGCAGTTTCAAATCGGTTTCAGCAATCTCAAAGCCATCGTTGGTTTGCACCATGGTTTCCAAACGCTTCCGGGCTTCTTTGCTCAGCTTGTATGAACTCATCAAAACACAATAACTCTGATCGGCACCCCGGCCTACCCTTCCCCTGAGCTGGTGCAGTTGAGAAAGGCCAAAACGTTCGGCATTCTCAATGACCATGACACTGGCGTTGGGTATGTCAACCCCAACTTCAATTACCGTTGTGGCCACCATAATATGGGCTTTCCGGCTAATGAACAATTGCATTCCTGCATCCTTATCCTCGGGTTTCATCTGGCCGTGCACACAAACCACCAGGTAATCAGGCGGTGGAAAGGCCCTGACAATGGCTTCGTAACCTTCTTCGAGTGCCACGTAATCGAGCTTTTCCGATTCTCGGATTAACGGATATACAATATATACCTGACGTCCTAGCGCAATTTGTTTGCGTAGAAAACCAAAAAGAACAAGCCGTTTCGACTCGTAATAATGAATGGTCTGAACCGGCTTACGCCCCGGAGGAAGCTCATCAATAACCGAAACATCCAGATCGCCATAAAGGGTCATGGCCAGGGTTCGTGGTATAGGAGTTGCCGTCATTACCAACACATGGGGATATTGTTCTGTTTTCTTCCAAAGCCTTGCACGTTGAGCAACCCCAAAACGGTGTTGCTCATCTATAATTACCAGGCCCAGGTTATTGAACTGTACGGTATCTTCGAGCAATGCATGTGTGCCAATCAACATGTGCAGCTCTCCTGAGCGAAGTTGCTCATGCAGCAATTCTCTTTCACTCTTTTTGGTAGATCCGGTGAGCAGCAACACTTCAACACCCAGGTTATTGAGAAACCGGGTAATGGTATTGTAATGCTGCATAGCCAGCAGTTCTGTGGGGGCCATCAGGCAGGCCTGGTAACCGTTATCCAGCGCAATCAGCATGGCCATTAATGCCACCAGGGTTTTTCCGCTTCCCACATCACCCTGCAGTAAACGATTCATCTGCCTGCCTGAACCCAAATCTCTCCGGATCTCCTTAATAACCCTTTTCTGGGCTGCGGTAAGCTCAAAAGCAAGCCGTGTGCTGTAGAAATTATTGAAATAATCCCCGACTTTCGAAAACACAAAACCTTTCACAAACGATTGTCGTTTGTATTTCTGCTGTAAAATACTGAGTTGAATATAGAAAAGCTCTTCAAACTTCAGCCTGTATGTAGCCTTCTTAAGATTTTCGGTACTTTCGGGATAGTGCATATTGCGTAAGGCCATATCGAGAGGCATCAGCCTTAACTCCCTGATGATGGAAACAGGAAGTGTTTCCTCCAGCGGTTCCAACGACGCCAGCAATTGTCCTATTATGCGGTGCAAAGTCCTCGAAGTGAAAAAATTGTTTTTAAGTTTCTCGGTAGTACTGTACTGGGGTTGCAGGGGAGTGTACATTCCGGCTTCTTCCTTACCGGCGATTTCAATTTCGGGATGCGGAAGAGAAAGTTTCCGGTTATAAACAGCCGGTCGTCCGAAAACGATATACTCAATATCGGGCTGATAGTTCCGCGTAACCCACTGTAAACCCTTAAACCATACCAATTCAATGGTTCCTGTGCCATCGGTAAAAAAACCTATCAACCGTTGTTTATTCCGTTGACCTTCGATACGGAAATGGGTGATTTTTCCCTTAAGCTGAATGTAAGCCAGTGTACTGTCAATTTCCTTAATGGTATATACTTTTGAACGATCAATGTATTTATAAGGAAATGAATAGAGCAGATCGCGACAATTGCGGATACCCAATTCCTTTTCGAGCAATTCAGCCCTTTTTGGGCCTACCCCTTTCAGGTACATTATTTCTTGTGTGGCTTTTATGCTCATAACACCGGAAAGCGAGTGGTAAATATCGCAAAAGTTTAAGCAAATTGACAAAAAGATTTGCACACGATATGAATTGTTCCGAAATTTCAGGCACTATGTACCCGCTGCAGCTTCTTTTTCATTTCCTTAAATACCTGTTCAGGAAAGTCGGAAATTCGTGCAATCATCCGTTTATTATCGATTTCCAAAAGTATGTATTACATGGAAGTAAGCATGTAGAGGCATTTGAAACCATCAGCAACATCAGAAATAGGCTTACCCGTCAGGTTGATTTAGCTGATTTGCATGATGAAGGGGCAGGTTCGCGCAAACGCCGGTTACAGGTAAGTCTCGGAAAAAAAGCCCGCATGGTATCGGTGCCCCATGCAACCGGCAGACTGCTTTTTCACCTGGTTTGTCATTATAAACCTGATACCATTATTGAACTGGGCACAGCAATGGGTGTTAGTACCCTGTATCTTGCAATGGGCAGACCTGAAACGCAAGTATTTAGCGTTGAAGGCAACCGTCAGCTGGCCCTTATTGCAAAAAGCGTTTTTGAATCCCTGAAATTGAATAACATAAAGGTAATCATCAATAATTTCGAAGACACCCTGGAACAACTCATCCAACACATGTCAGGGAGAGTGTTGGTTTTTATCGATGGGAATCATACGCGCGAAGCCGTACTTCGCTATTACAATACCTTTGCCAAAAACGGCGGAGCAAATACCATTTTGGTTTTTGATGATATTACCTGGTCAACCGGCATGATGGAAGCCTGGCAAACCATTTGTTCCCTTGAAAAAAAAAGCTGTAAAATTGATTTATTCAAAGCAGGGATAGTATTCCGGAACCAGGTACCCGGGGGATGCATGTGCTATTTATAGAATATTGCTAATTTTAAAGCATTAAATACGTCTCTATGCAGAACATAATACACCTCGAATCGATTGTCAAGGATTATTTCCCGGGTGCTGAAGCCGTTCATGCTTTACGTGCCATTTCGCTTGATATCCGTAAAAACGAATATGTGGCCATCATGGGACCCTCTGGTTCCGGTAAATCAACACTGATGAATATAATAGGTTGTCTGGACACGCCAACATCAGGTACTTACATTATCAATGGTCAGGATGCAAGTAAACTGGTCGACAATGAACTGGCAGATATGCGTAACAAAGAAATTGGTTTTGTATTCCAGACATTCAACCTGTTACCACGGTATACAGCGCTTGAAAATGTTATGCTTCCGTTGGTTTACGCCGGCATACCCAAGTCACAGAGAATCGAACGGGCAAAAGTTGCGCTGGAAAGTGTTGGCCTTGCCGATCGTATGGAACACCGACCTAATGAATTATCAGGCGGACAAAGACAAAGGGTTTCCGTTGCGCGTGCCATGATTAATAATCCTGCCATTATACTGGCCGATGAGCCAACCGGAAACCTCGATTCCAAGACTTCGGTTGACATTATGGCTTTATTCACCGAAATTCACAAAAAAGGAAACACAATCATACTGGTAACACACGAAGAAAGCATTGCCCGCCATGCCCACCGCATAATCAGGCTTCTTGATGGTCATATTGAGTCGGATGTGGTAAACGAAAATCCGGTAATTGCCTGAAAATATCCGTTTACTTATCTGCCTGACAACAAGCCGGTACGCTTTTACTTATAAAAAGGCATTTTAACTACCCTTGCGGCCAGCTTTTTGTCCCTGATGCCAATCCGGATTTCGGTACCGGGCACAGCATAATCGGTTTGAATATAGGCCATGCCAATCCCCTTTTTGAGCGAGGGAGACATGGTTCCGGAAGTAACCTCGCCGATAGTTTCACCCGATTGATTGTATAGGGTATAATGTTGACGGGGAATTCCCCTGTCAATCATTTCCAACCCGGAAAGTTTACGCGAAACACCATTGGTTTTCTGCGCCAGTAAAAGCTCACGATCGATAAAACGCCTACCTTCATTGAATTTGGTAATCCAGCCCAAACCAGCCTCAATAGGCGATGTAGTATCGTTAATGTCGTTCCCGTAAAGACAATATCCCATTTCGAGCCGCAATGTATCACGCGCAGCAAGGCCAACAGCACTGATATCAAAAGCCTTACCGGCTTCAAACAACTGATCCCATATACTTTGTGGATCTGAATCGTTGTTCATATAGATTTCAAACCCGCCAGCCCCTGTGTAGCCTGTTGCCGCCAAAAGAATATTTTCCCGGCCGGCAAAAGATCCGGTAATAAAAGTAAATGGCTTAACAGCAGACAGATCAATGCTGGTAAGCTTTTGCATAACCTTAACTGCATTGGGACCTTGCACAGCAAGCTGCGACATTCGGTCCGAAGCATTTTCCAGTGCAGCCCCAAATTTATTCTGTGCATTCAGCCAATCCCAGTCCTTTTTAATGTTAGAGGCATTTACCACCAGCAGGTACTTTTCCTCGTCATACTTGTGTACAATAAGATCATCCACAATCCCTCCCTTTCCGTTTGGAAAACAGGTATATTGTGCTTTTCCCGGAACCAATTCGCCCGGATTGTTGGAGAGTACATAATCAAGCAATTTGCGCGAAGATGGCCCTTTTACCCATATTTCGCCCATATGCGAAACATCAAAAACACCAACAGAAGATCTGACAGCCAAATGTTCGGCATTCACCCCGGTATATTCGATGGGCATTTCAAAGTCGGCAAATTCAACCATACGGGCGTTCAACTGCTTGTGTTTTGCATTAAAAACGGTTGTCTTCATAGAAATTTTTATTAATATTTCTTGTGCTTTTATAGATTTCATTAACCCACGGACATATCAAAAGTATATTAAAATCCGTTAATCATTTATGATTTTTTCCCAACGTATGCCTTTCCGACGGCTGCGGCAACCCATTAATGTAATTGCATTATACGCGTTAGAAACATTTTTTATTTACAATTACCCTAAAAAGGACAACAATAGAAAAAAATGCTTAATTTCATCAGGACAAAAAAAAGCTGTTTGGAGCTTGTTAATACCTTATTTGAATTGTTGAACCAATGATCATTGATTTATCATACCTGCGCGAAATGTCCGGGGGTAACAAGGATCTCATACTGGAGATGATTACCATCTTCAAAAACCAAACCCTTGAATTCGGGTCCGAAATGGATCAATTGCTGCAAACCAGTCAATACGAATTACTGGGAAAACTGGCACACAAAGCAAAATCGTCGGTATCAATCATGGGTATGGAAAAACTGGCCTCACAGCTTAAGGAACTCGAATTTGCAACAAAAGATGGTATTAAAACAGAATCCTATGGCGCCATTGTAGATGGCTTTAAAAGAGACACTGCAACGGCTGTAAAAGAGCTTGACTTAGTTGTGGAAAACCTGGATATTTACTTTTAAAAAAGTCCATATGTTAAAGATTGAAAAAATAAACAATATTACAGTTGTTCGCTTCAATAATATTGACAGGTTTAACGCCCTGATAACAGAACCCGTTAAGGAAGACCTGAAAAGTTTCTACAATACACCCGGAACCAAGCTTATACTCAACCTCGAAGGCATTAAGTACGTCGACAGCTCAGGGTTTGGGGTTTTTCTTTCCATACTGAAAGCTGCCAGCAACAGCAAGGGAGTTTTTAAAATATGTGGTATCACCCCTGAGTTGATGGAGTTGTTCAAATTGCTTCAGTTGCACAATGTATTTACGCTCTATCCTACGCTGGACGAGTGTCTCGATAGTTTTTAGTGTCAACCTGAAATCCTGATCATTTGTTTTTAAATACAATCGATTGCCCATCGCTGTCGATTAGTACCGATTGTTCGCGTTTTACAGATCCGTCTATTATTTTGCGCGATAATTCATTCAGGATGTTTTTCTGTATCAGACGTTTGATTGGCCTTGCCCCGTATTGAGGATCATAGCCCTGCTCACCGATTAGTTCAATGGCTTCATCGGTTATGCTGATATTAATGGATTGATCTGCCAGCTTTTCAACAACCTGTTTGAACTGTAACCTCACAATATCAAGCACTTCATTGCGTGACAAGGGAGTGAACATGATCACTTCGTCGATACGATTAAGAAATTCCGGACGCATTACTTTTCTAAGTTCATCCATTACTTCGTTACGGGTGCGTTCCAGTATTATTTCCCTGTTTCCGTCGTCCAACATTTTAAGGTTTTGTTGAATTAAAGCTGATCCCACGTTGGAAGTCATCACAACAATGGTGTTTTTAAAATTCACTATTCTTCCCTTGTTGTCCGTTAAACGACCGTCATCCAGAACCTGAAGCAGTACATTGAAAACATCGGGGTGCGCTTTTTCAATTTCGTCCAGTAATACCACTGAATAAGGCTTCCTCCTCACCGCTTCGGTCAGCTGACCCCCTTCCTCGTATCCGATATAACCCGGAGGGGCACCAACAAGCCTTGAAACAGTATGTCGTTCCTGGTATTCCGACATATCAATACGTGTCATCAGGATTTCGTCGTTAAAAAGCAACTCGGCCAAAGCCTTGGCCAGCTCGGTTTTTCCAACTCCGGTGGTACCCAAAAAAAGGAACGATCCTATGGGTCGCCGGGGATCCTGTAAACCGGCCCTGCTCCTGCGCACAGCATCAGCAACGGCAGCAATAGCCTCATCCTGTCCAATTACCCGTTGATGAAGTTCTTTTTCAAGGTTCAGCAGTTTTTCCCGCTCGCCCTGCAACATACGCTGAACCGGAATGCCGGTCCATTTCGAAACCACTTCTGCAATGTCCTCTGCCCCGACTTCTTCGTTGATAAGGGCGGCCCCACCCTGCACCGTATTGAGCTTTCCATTTAACTCCTCAATCTTTCGTTCGGCTTCCCGTATCAGACCATAACGGATTTCCGCAACTTTGCCATAATCGCCTTGTCGTTCTGCCTGGTCTGCTTCGTTTTTCAGGTTTTCAATTTGTTGTTTCTGCAACTGGATGTCTTCGACAAGTTTCTTTTCCGATTGCCACTTTGCCTTTAGTCGGGTTCGTGCTTCATTTAATTCACTGATTTCGCGGCTAAGAGCAGTGACTTTTCCCACATTCTTTTCACGTTTAAGTGCCTCACGTTCAATCTCGAGTTGCTGTATTTTGCGGTCGAGTGTATCAATTTCGTGTGGAAGCGAATTCATTTCGAGCCGTAACCGCGACGCTGCCTCATCGATGAGATCAATGGCCTTGTCGGGAAGAAAGCGCTCGGTGATATAGCGACTCGAAAGTTCAACAGCTGCCACCACCGCTTCATCCTTAATTCTCACCTTATGGTGGTTCTCATATCTTTCGCGAAGTCCGCGTAAAATTGAAATAGCGCTTGGAATATCGGGTTCGTTAACCATAACCACCTGAAAACGACGTTCCAGTGCCTTGTCTTTCTCAAAGTATTTCTGGTATTCGTTCAGCGTTGTGGCACCTATGGCTCTAAGTTCGCCTTTGGCCAGTGCAGGCTTAAGTATATTGGCAGCATCCATTGCTCCTTCGCTTTTACCGGCACCAACAAGCGTATGAATTTCGTCGATAAACAGAATGACCTCCCCGTCAGCGGCTATGACTTCCTTAACAACAGCTTTTAGCCTTTCTTCGAACTCGCCCTTGTATTTTGCCCCGGCAATAAGTGCACCCATATCGAGCGAAAAAATCTGATGTGTTTTAAGATTGTCTGGTACATCGCCCGAAATAATTCTGAATGCAAGACCTTCGGCAATGGCAGTTTTTCCCACGCCCGGTTCGCCAATCAGGATTGGGTTGTTCTTGGTTCGTCTCGAGAGTATCTGAAGCACCCTTCTGATTTCCTCCTCCCGCCCGATAACCGGATCGAGCTTACCATTCCGTGCTTGTTCATTCAGGTTAATGGCATACCGGTTGAGCGAATCATAGGTATCTTCTGCCGTCTGACTGTTGACTTTAGAACCCTTGCGTACCGATTGAACAGATGCTTGCAATTCCATTTCCTTTACACCAAAATCACTGAGCATTTTGCTTACCTGATCACCCGTAGCCAAAAGCGCCATTAATAAATGCTCAACTGATACATACTGATCCTGCATAGATTTGGCAATATTCATCGACTTCTGCAAAGCCTTTGAGGCATCAGACGACAGATATTGCTCGCCACCGGTAACTTTCGCGTACGATTCGACTATGCGGTTAACCACCCTGGTGAGATCGTTCACATTAACACCCAGCTTACCCAACAAATGGCAGGCAACACTATCATTGTCGGCCACCAGCGCTTTTAACAGGTGCCCTGTTTCAACGGCCTGGTGCTGATAATCGCGGGCTACAAGAAAAGCCTGTTGAACAGCTTCCTGCGACCGTATCGTAAAATTATCCAGATTCATGTTGGTTACTTTTATCTTTATGCCTGCAATTACTGAACCAACCGGCAGACACCAGGAAAATAAGTCAAAATGACCGGCTGTAACAAAAGAAAAACGCCATAATGACAGTGCATCGTTTGCATAAATATATCAAATTACCTATACCTCCTGAAACCCCCACTGTTCATTTACGTAATATCAAAGAATCTAAAATCGGATATTTCGGAAAACCAGCTTAGGTAATGAGTGAAAAAATTCTCAAGGCTTTAATGGAGTTATTTGCCATCATTGCCAGTCCCGAAGGCCATGCCAAGGACCGGAGATTTGTGGTATTGTCTTTCCTAAGCCGCCAGCTGAATCAGGGATTGGTAAAGGATTATATCCGCATTTTCGATACCTATTATGAAAAACACCAGGCACTGAATCTCGAAAGAGGTAACAAACGAATTGGCGCTGATTCAGTAAAGGTGTTGAGAATCTGCAACGAGATCAACAAAGAACTGACCCAAAAGCAAAAGGTTATTGTGCTGGTTCAGTTATTTGAGTTCGTTAAGTCCAGTACAGGTGAGATAAGTGAGCAGGAATATGCATTTATAACAGCCGTATCTGACTCATTCTACATTCCAACAGAGGATTACCTGCTCATCCGGAATTTTACGCTGAACACATTCGATAATATTCCCGACAGCAAACAATTGCTGGTAATAAATAACAGCAAATCGCCCATCCTGAATAATAACAAGCACATTTATTCCGAATACCTGACAGGCAACATCTGGATCATTAATGTGCCATCTGCCGGCATGTATTTTCTGCGATTCATAGGTGAGAACGAGCTTTACCTGAACGGCCAGATCATTCAGCAGGACAAGGTATTTGTATTGAATACCGGCACTTCCATTCGAAATCACCACGTTAAGCCTTTATATTTCAGTGATGTAGTAAGCGTTTTCAAGGAGGACTCCGAACAGTCGAAAATTGTTTTTGAAGTCGAAAACGTAAGTTATAGGTTTAAGGGAGGAAATGCCGGATTGCATGATATCAGTTTTTGCGAAGAGTCGGGAAGACTGGTAGGTATAATGGGTTCAAGTGGTGCAGGTAAGTCAACCCTGCTGAACATCCTTAACGGATCGGTGCCACCAGCCGAAGGCAGGGTGCTGATCAACGGAAATGATATCTACCTGGATAAGGTAAAGTCGAACGGGCTCATTGGCCATGTTTCACAAGACGACCTCCTGATAGAGGAACTTACTGTTTATCAAAACCTGTATTATAACGCGAAACTTTGTTTCGACAATTACAACGAAGAAGAAATTGTGCAGCAGGTGAACGCCATGCTGTATAATATGGGGCTTTATGAAATAAGGGATATTCAGGTAGGTTCGCCGCTCAATAAAAAAATCAGCGGAGGCCAGCGCAAACGACTAAACATAGCGCTTGAACTCATTCGCGAGCCATCGATACTTTTTCTGGATGAACCCACATCGGGATTATCATCCAAGGATTCCGAGAATATCATGGACCTGCTGAAAGACCTTACACTCAAAGGAAAGCTGGTATTCGTGGTAATCCACCAACCTTCATCGGATATTTTTAAAATGTTCGACAACCTGCTGATTCTGGACACGGGTGGATACCTTATATATAATGGTAATCCGGTTGATTCGATCATGTACTTTAAATCGAAGGTGCATCAGGCAAACTGGGCAGACAGCGAATGTCATATATGCGGCAATGTAAACCCGGAGCAAATTTTCAATATTGTTGAATCGATGGTTATCGACGAGTATGGAAAAGAAACCCGAACCCGGAAAATATCTCCAGAAGAATGGCATGAGTATTTTGTTCACGCTGGTTTGTCCGCTAAACAAAAGCCGGATACCCATTTCGAACTCCCGGCTATAACGTTCAAAATACCGAACGTTTTTAAACAAATTGGGGTGTTTGTAACGCGTGATGTACTTTCGAAGCTTGCAAACATGCAATACCTTATCATCACGCTGCTGGAAGCACCCGTTCTCGCTTTCATACTTGCCTTTATCATCAAGTACTTTAACGTAAGCGAGACCAACGAAACCGGCTACACCCTGCTCGAAAACAGCAATTTGCCGGTTTACCTGTTTATGTCCGTGATTGTGGCCACTTTCATGGGTCTTACCGTTAGTGCTGAAGAAATTATCAAGGATAGGAAGATTCTGAAACGCGAAGCTTTTCTGAATTTAAGCTGGTCGGGATACCTTATGTCGAAGCTCGTAATTATGGCTGGCATTTCAGCTATTCAGGCCCTGACATTTGTGCTGATCGGCAATTCCATACTGGAAATCAGGGGCATGTTTTTCGAATACTGGCTGGTTTTATTTAGCGCATGGGTTGCTTCCAATGTAATGGGACTGCTTATCTCAGACAGCTTTAAAACAGTGGTTACCATTTACATACTGATACCATTTCTGGTTATCCCCCAGATTATTCTCAGCGGCGTTATCGTGAAATACGAGAAACTTAACCCTAAGATATCTTCACCCAGCAAAATACCGGTATACGGTGAGTTGATGACTGCCAGGTGGGGATACGAGGCACTGGCTGTTGAGCAATTCATGCAAAACGATTATGACAAGATATTCTACCCTGTAAATAAAGCCATGAGCATTGCCGAATACAAAAAAAACTACTGGATTAAGAACCTGGAGAATAAGATCGACTATATCGAAAACGACCTTAAAGAACCGGGCATCAATGAAAAGACGACAAATTACCTGGTATTGTTGCAAAACGAACTTTCAACGGAACTTCCTAATATCCGCAAAATCCCCATTCATAACGTTCAACAGATCAGTTTTAGTTGCCTGGATAAGCTGACACCTGAGCATATCAACCAGTCTGTTATAGATTCCACCCGAAAGTTTATTAAGACCCTGAACAAGGTCTATATCCGGATTTACAACAATGCCAACGACGCCAGGGATAACCTCATCAGGGAGCGCGAAAAGAACCAAAACGAAAAATATCAGTTTCTGGAACTAAAGCGAAGGCATCACAATGAGAAACTTACCGAATTTGTCGAAAACAATACAGAACTGGTGCGCATCATCGAATACAAAGGCAGGTTAATACAAAAAACCGACCCAATATACCTCGACCCGGTACACCCATTAATCAAAGCACACTTTTACGCTCCACGCAAGATGTTTTTCGGAAAATACTACAACACGTTTTGGGTAAACGTGGCTGTCATCTGGACCTTTTCACTAATCCTTTACGTCCTGCTTTACTTTAGAATACTGAAGAGGTTTCTCGATTATCTCGAAACGGCATTCTCAATAAAATCCAATAATACATAAAAAAAGACTGTTTCCTGGGTCAGAAACAGTCTCTGTTTTTTTGATGATTCTTTCTGTTGCTGTTAATCAACAACTTCAATCATTTTGAACGGAACCCGTATAATGGATTCGTAATCCTCACCGGCCTCAAGCATATCTTCATCATCTTCCTCGTAATACCAGTTGATCACAATGTCGTGCTTGGATTTATGAATGGCTTCAAGCTTTTTAAACACATCCAGGATACATTTTGAGGAGCTGGTATTGAAATATTCCAGTTGTACATTCACCAGGGTCTTTTTCAACGGATTTTTTGCATAGTCTTCTAGCCAGTCAACCAAAGGCTTATAAAACTCAATGGAATTCTCAGGTATCGATCTGCCTTTGATCTCCAGAACACCTTCTTCCTGGTTGAATTTTATTGATGGCGTTTTAGGTGTGCTATCCAAATTTATTGCTTCCATAATTAGTAGTTGTATATAACAAAAACAAGTTATCTAAACACTTATTGTAAGATTAAAGAAATAATAATCGTCGTTATACTGGTAGAAATCGTATTCAAGTTTATTACCTGACTTCCGGGCTATGTCAACCAGGCCCAGCCCGCCGCCACCTTTTGCTGAAAGACGCTGGTGGTTGAGAATGAACTTGTACATATCCTTAAGTTCGTCTTTGGAAAGTGAATTGATCTTGTCGATTTTTTCTTTTAAAAACTTGATACGCTTAACATTGATAAAGTTGCCAGTAGTAACCTTATACAGGTCACCATCCTTAACCACAACAAGAATGCCGAACTTGGGATCAAGGGGTTCTTCAATGCCCTCGTGAATGGTTTCAATATGATGGAAGAGATTCTGGAGGCTTTCAACAAGGACATTATAGATTTTCTTGCGGAGCTTGCCGTCTTCGTCAGCATCTTCCAGCCTTTTCTCAACCCCTTCGAGAATATCGTTTATGAGATCGGATGTAATGCTGCCTTTATACGCCAGCACAACATCGCCCTTACTAAGATTTGAGTAGTATTCCGCTAAGTTAAAACTCATAAAAGGCCGGGTTGCTTATATTCCGTGAAAATGATCAGTCAACAAATATATAAAAAAAAATGCTTGAAAAAATTAACACATTTTGAAAGAATTGGTTTGGATTGAATTACAACACCTGTTCCTTTCTAAAATTAGCCATTTTTCAATTATCATTCACATATGGAACGAATTTTTATGTATAGTGTTGCGAAAATTAAGCGGAATTACTTAACCATGCCATTATTGTTGATAGAATGCTGAAATATGTTTACGAAACCTAAGATTTTGGCTGTTTTTTTGAGCCTGCATAGAGCGAATAGCGGTTAAACCTGCATTCCAGCTGCCCGTTGTAAACAACAATTTTTGGCGAGGGTCTTAGTCCGACATGTTTCATAGCTTCGGCATTGTTGCTGATAATCCAGGCATCAAATCCGGCATAGGACTTTTTCAACTGATTGCCGATGCTGGTGTATAAATCTTCTAAATTTTGCTGTACTATCCTTTCGCCGTAGGGAGGATTTATGATCACCATCCCGGGTGCCGAAGGAGGCTGGAAATCATTAAACGGACAGGTTGAAAACCTTATAGCACGCAACACACCTGCATTACGGGCATGCCTTTGCGCCAGTTGCACAGCCTCGGCTGATATATCAGATGCAAAGATTAAATCAGCAGTTAGAGAGGTTTTACGCTCAACTACAGCTACCTGGTTAAAGAGTGCGGGTTCATAGTCTCTCCATTGCTGAAACCCATAATGTTCCCGAAGATCTCCCGGAGGCAGGTCGAGTGCCATCATGGCAGCTTCAATAGCAATGGTACCCGATCCGCACATAAAATCAATCAGTGGTATATTGCCAGGCCAGCCCGAAAGCTTCACCAGACCTGCTGCCAACACTTCATTCAGGGGTGCAGGGCCTTGGCGTACCCTGTAGCCACGCCGATGCAACGAATCACCACTGCTGTCGCGCGAAATTACAATATTCCTGTCGCTTATAAAGGCATTAATCCGTAACGAAGGCTTATCAAGGTCAACCGATGGCCGGCTTCCATATTTGTCGCGAAACTGATCCACCACCGCATCTTTAATTTTTTGCGCAATATATTGTGTGTGTGTGAAAAGAGGTGTTTTCATGGCCACATCAACAGCCAGTGTGTCATTAACTCCCATATACCGGTCCCAGTTAATACTGCGCACAAACTGATAGAGCTCCTGTTCATTTTTTATTTCCCCTTCTTTCACCGGAACGAGTATTTTCAGTGCTGTTCGCAAATGATAATTGGCTTTGTAAAGCATTCGCTTATCGCCGGTAAATGAAACTGCCCGGGTGAGGGTTTTTACATCACCGGCACCAAGTGCCTGCAATTCCTCTGCAAGTACCCCCTCCAGACCAAACAAGGTTTTGGCTACGTATTCTGGCATAGTTAATTCTTGTGTTTTAAATATGGCGAACGGAATTCAGCCATGACGAAACTGCTCCTATGGCCCTGTTAGTGCGATCATTCCCTACGCCTGTAATAATTTCGTAATTGCAGTTGCAATTTTCCAATTCATCAAGGTATCTAAGATACAACTTTTCGCGCATTTCGCCGCCGTTCTCTCTTACCGGATCGGGTTCCCAGGGAATACTGGTATCACACAGCAGATAAAGATCAATTTTTTTCTTCCTGATCTCATCATCAATCCATTGCGGATGTTGTCCAAAAACTACATCAAGCCATACCTTAGTAATGATTAAGTAGGTGTCATAAAAAACCAAACCATGGGTAGCAGCATTGACTTCATCAACCTGTCTTTTGGCAATATGCAGCACATCATCACGGGTATAGCTGTGGCCAAGTCCTGCAATATATTCCCTGGCATATTCAGGAACGTATCGCCCTCCGAAATGTTCGGTGAGCAGGACTGTCAGTGTGGATTTTCCGGTACATTCGGGTCCGGTTATTACCACCCGGGTCAGTTCTGAACCTGACCGGCCTTGTATTCTTTTCTCCATCGAAAGTATCCGTTAATAGCCAACAGGGTGTAGGCCACAAAAAGCAATGCACTTGGATTTAAACCTTTATAAATCATCACAGCTACCGTCAACAAATCAATAACAATCCAAAACAACCACTGATCAATCAGCTTTTGCGTTAGCATCCAGGTGGCTACCATCCCTGAGGCTGCCAGCATAGCATCCACAAGGGCCATATCTGAATCCGAAAATTTCTTCAACGCAATATATACAGGTACAGCCGTTACAACAATAATGAGCAGATAAATAATAAGTTCTTTACGTGCAGCATATCTTAAAGGAAGAGCCTTGTCCCCTTCGGGTTTTTTAACAGGTTTCAACCAGTTATACCAGCCGTAAAACCCTATAATAACATAATAAATATATAACAGGGTATAGGCGTAAATTCCACAATGATAAAACACCCATACATACAAAGCCGACGAAATAATTCCGAATAACCATAAAACAGGTTTTTCCCTGATGGCATATAACAGGTACAGTAATCCTGTAATTACAGCTAGCAGCTCAATGTAATGCAGGTGAAGCCACGACAATAGTCCGGACCAGGTCATTGGCTATTTTTCATTAAGCAGCATGGCATCGTACTTATCCCAGTTTTTTAAAACCGTAAGAGCTGTTTCGAATTTGGGATCGTATAAGTTGCTGATTTCATAAAACTCACTGGTCGACCACAGGTCGCGGGCAATATAAGCCTTCAGTAACATCTTAATCTGTTCGGCAGATTGCGTATATTCCTTTTCGTTATACGACACGCCTTTTTCTTCGGCAAATGTGAAAAACCGGCTCATAAAAGATTCATCAGGCGAAAAACCCGCATTGAAAATTTCCATATCAGGATAAGCCTGAAGCAATTGTTTCCGGTTCCGGTCGACATACTTCAGAACAAACTGATCAATGACCCTGTTCCGGTTCAGCTGCCTGTAATAATCGGAATAATGACTGGTATCGAGCGATACAAAGTAGTCGGGCATAATACCGCCTCCACCGTATACCGGCCGGGTATTTTTAAGTGTATAATACTTAAGTGAATCAGGAAAGTGAATGCTGTCGCGATGTACAAATTCACCATGATTATACCGGTTAAGCAGGTCTTTCTCATACTCATCGCGGCTCATGTTGTATGGCTTTTGAATCAGCCTTCCGGTTGGGGTATAATATTTGGCAATGGTAAGCCGGATCATCGACTGATCGGGTAACAGTAAAGGCTTTTGCACCAGTCCTTTGCCATAGGATCGCCGGCCGATGATGATGCCACGGTCCCAATCCTGTATGGCACCCGAAAGGATTTCACTGGCTGATGCAGAACCCTCGTCGATGAGAACAACCAGTTTACCCTTTTCGAAGTTACCTTCGCGGGTAGCCGTGTATTCTTTACGCGGACTGTTGACACCTTCGGTGTACAATATCAGCTTACCGGCGTCGAGAAAATGATCAGCCAACCGGATGGCTACTTCGAGGTAACCTCCTCCGTTTCCGGTAAGATCAAGAATAAGGTCTTTCACCCCATCGTCTTTTAATTTGGCAATTGCCCGGCTGTATTCATCGAGGGTAGTCATCGAAAACCGGTTAATTTTAATATAGCCGATTTCATCATCTGCTTTATATGCAGCCTCAACACTGTAAATAGGTATCTTATCCCTGGAAATATCAAAATCAACATAACCGGGTACGCCTCGTCGCTGTATCGTAAGCTTTACATGCGATCCTTTTTTCCCCCTGAGCATTGTATATACCTGTTCGGTTGTTATGCCCACACCAGCCACATTTTTATCATCTACCTTCACTATACGGTCGCCGCGATGTATACCCGCCTTATCAGAAGGGCCATCTGTTATTGGGGCAATAACATATACAGTATCATCCAGTATATTGAACGATACCCCTATGCCCTCGAAGTTACCCTGCAAGGGTTCATTCATGGCTGAAACTTCTTCGCTGCTCAGGTAAGACGAATGTGGATCGAGTTCCTTTAACAGGGCGGTGATTGCGTGCTCAACCAGTTCGGGCTGATTTACCGAATCGACATAGTATTCGTCAATCCACTCCAATACTTTGCCAAACTTATAGGTCTGCTCATTAAATAATTGAGCATTCAACCCTGACAAACAGCCTGTTATGCATATAATTACCCAGAAAATTCTCAACCTGCTCATAATCTTCCCCAAATTATTTAAAATAAAACGCCAACTTTACTGATACGTTTATTCCCATTCAATGGTTGCAGGTGGTTTTGAACTGATATCAAAAACCACCCGGTTAACTCCTTTTACTTTATTGATAATGCGGTTTGAGATATGGCCAAGGAATTCATACGGTAAATGTGCCCAGTCGGCCGTCATGCCATCGGTGGATGTTACAGCACGCAGTGCGACAACGCTTTCATAAGTCCGCTCGTCACCCATAACACCAACCGATCGGACCGGTAACAGAATAGCTGCTGCCTGCCAAACCTTATCGTACAATTCATATTCCATGAGGCCTTTGATGAAAATATCGTCCACTTCCTGCAACATGCTAACCTTTTCGGGGGTAACATCACTTATGATTCTAATGGCCAGCCCTGGTCCGGGAAATGGATGACGGTTCAGTATAACCGGATCAATGGCCAGGGCTTTCCCCACCCTTCTTACTTCGTCTTTAAATAATAATTTAAGGGGCTCAATAACCATAAGGTTCATTTTTTCAGGCAAGCCACCCACGTTATGGTGCGACTTAATGGTCACCGAGGGTCCGTTAACCGATACCGATTCAATAACATCGGGGTAAATGGTTCCCTGGGCCAGCCATTTGGCACCCTGAATTTTACGGGCCTCATGCTCAAAAACTTCTATAAACTGCTTTCCAATGCTTTTTCTTTTCTGTTCGGGATCTTCTATACCACTGAGGGCGCCCAGGAACATATCCCTGGCATCAACACCGCGCACATTAAGGCCCATGTGCTGATATGAATTCATTACGCTGGCAAATTCGTTTTTGCGTAACAATCCATTGTCAACGAAAATACAATGAAGCTTATTACCAATTGCTTTATGAAGCAACACAGCAGCAACGGATGAATCAACGCCACCCGACAGACCGAGAACAACCTTATCGTCCTGTAACGTATCCTGCAGATTTCTAATGGTTTCGGCAATGAACGATTCCGGCGTCCAGCTCTGCTGACAGCCACAGATATCAACTACAAAATTCTTCAGCAATTGCAGTCCTTCGGTAGTATGATAAACTTCGGGGTGAAACTGAATGCCAAAGGTATCTTCACCCTCTGCCTCAAATGCACCAATGCTGACATCGTGTGTGCTTCCGGTTATCGTATATTTCTCCGGCAATCGCACAATGGTATCACCATGTGACATCCAAACCTGCATACCACTGTTCATACTGCCAAACAAACGACTCGAGGGTACAGTTATATCAAGTGAAGCCCGGCCATATTCACGGCTATCTGACGGTGCAACCTCACCACCAAAGTAATGCGAAAGGTACTGGGCACCGTAACAGATACCCAACAGCGGCAGTTTCCCTTTTACAGCTGTCAGATCAGGTTTGGGTGCATTTATATCTCGCACCGACGAAGGACTTCCGGAAAGGATAACCCCCTTAACCCCACTGTCGATCTTATTTGCTGAATTAAAAGGCCATATCTCACAATATACATTTAATTCTCTAACCCTGCGCGCGATCAATTGGGTGTATTGCGAACCAAAATCAAGAATAATAATCTTCTCTGTTACCATTTGTGTTACTCAGTTTAATGGGCAAATATATTATAATTATAGGTGCCGGCCCAGTCTTTCCTGTTTCAGTTCATATCTATCACCATCGGCCACCGCATAGGTTTCAGGAAAGATATCCCTGGCTTCTTTAAGCAGGCCGTTGATGCTTTTATAACGGGTGGAAAAATGACCAATAAGCAGTTTGCCAACCCCAGCCTTTTTGGCCAGATTTGCAGCCTGGGCAGAGGTTGAATGGCCGGTAATTTTAGCCAGTTTTTTATCCTTTTCGGAAAAAGTAGCCTCAAAATAAAGCATATCCATGCCGGAAAGTGCGGGAACCAACTTTGAAAAGCAGGATGTATCTGTACAAAAGGCGTAAGACCTTGGTTTTATAGGAGGGAGAGTGAGTTCTGCATTGGGAATAGTTTCACCGTCAGTACCAGTCAGGTCCATTCCCTCCTTGATGCGCCTGATTTCGCGTATACCCAAATTATACTTTTCAATGGCCTCCTTACGCAAGTTTAATAACGCTGGTTTTTCCCTGAAGATGAACCCGGCCACCGGCACACTATGCCGCAAAGGCAACAGCTCAACAGTCATATGCTTATCGCTGTATATTTCTGTTTGTTTTACAGCTACAAATGGATGAAATACAATTTGGTATGTCATGCCTTCGCCAAAATAACGCCGGTAGTGGTCAATGGTAACTTCAAGGTTTTTGTGGGCATAAACATGCAAGTCGTTCTTTCGGCCCAGTAAGGTATACGACGAAAACAAACCAAAAAGGCCAAAAAGGTGATCACCATGCAGATGACTGATAAATATATGGTTGATTCTGGCAGGGTTAATCCCGAAACGACGGAGTTGAATCTGGGCGCCTTCACCACAATCAATTAAAAAAAACCGCTCATGTACATTAAGTACCTGAGCGGTTGAAAATCTTGTCGATGTGGGAATAGCTGAACTACTACCCAACACCGTAATAGTAAAAGGCATACTATATATGATCAGTCTAATTTCCGGCTTCAGCAAAAAGCTTTTCTGCTTCATCAACGGAACCAGCAATGTTCAGCACCGTATCGAGCTGAGAAATGGTAATCAGCCTCTCAACCGCATCGTTTAAACCGGTAAGCACAAATATGCCATTGGCGTTTTTGCACAACCTGTTTGCCACCAAAATCGCACTAAGCCCCGATGAATCACAGTATCGGCACTTACTCAAGTCTAGGATAATGTTTTTCTCACCGTTACCGGAAACCAGCACAAGCTCCGATTTCAGTGTCGGTGCAATATGTGTATCCAGCTTCTCCTCTAACACCTGAATTAAAGTATAATTCTGGAGCTTTTCGATTTTGAATTCCATGATGAAAGAATTAATTTATGTTATTTTTATTCGTTTTCAGCCTGGTTTTCAACCTGATCATCTGCCGGTGTTTCTTCTTTTTCGGCAGCCTTCTTTTCAGCCTTCTTCCGCTTTGACTCCTTCTTTTCCATTTCGGTTTTAATAGCAGCCAAATCGGTTATATCACCCAGCGTGGTCTTTTCCATGCTGGTTTTCAGCTTTTTAGTTGCTTTAGCTGTGGTGTCAGCAGTGGACTTGCGTTCACCTTCCGTAGCAGCACGCCTGGCATCTTCGTGGATCCTACTGTGAGATACAATGATCTTTTTGGATCCCTTTGAAAATTCAATGACTTTAAAGGGCAACTTTTCTTCGAGTTTTGCTGCCTTTCCATCTTCCTTCACCAGGTGTTTGGGTGTAACAAAACCTTCCACGCCATAAGGAAGTGCAACAACAGCACCTTTATCAGTCATTTCAATGATGGTTCCTTCGTGAACAGAATCAACCGTGAACACTGTTTCAAAAACATCCCAGGGGTTTTCCTCCAGCTGTTTATGACCCAGACTCAGTCTCCTGTTATCCTTGTCAATTTCAAGAACCACAACCTCGATATTTTCACCGATGCTGGTGAATTCAGCCGGATGCTTGATCTTTTTGGTCCAGGAAAGGTCCGAAATATGAATCAGGCCGTCAACACCTTCTTCGATTTCAACAAAAACACCGAAGTTTGTAAAGTTACGAACTTTTGAGGTATGTCTGCTACCCAGCGGGTATTTTTCTTCAATCTTTTCCCATGGATCAGTCTTAAGCTGTTTCATGCCAAGCGACATTTTCCTTTCCTCACGGTCGAGTGTAAGGATTACAGCTTCCACTTCGTCACCCACTTTCAGGAATTCCTGTGCACTGCGTAAATGTTGCGACCATGACATTTCGGAAACATGGATCAGACCTTCAACGCCAGTAGCTATTTCGATAAAAGCACCGTAATCGGCCATAACAACCACGCGACCTTTCACCTTATCGCCTACTTTAAGTTCAGCATCAAGTGAATCCCAAGGATGCGGGGTAAGTTGCTTCAAACCGAGTGCAATTCTCTTTTTCTCATCATCGAAATCGAGGATAACAACCTGCAGTTTCTGATCGAGCTGAACAATCTCCTCGGGATGATTGATTCTTCCCCACGAAAGATCGGTGATGTGTATTAATCCGTCTACGCCGCCGAGGTCAATAAACACGCCATAGGAGGTAATGTTTTTAACCGTACCTTCAAGGATTTGTCCCTTTTCGAGCTTGGCAATGATTTCCTTCTTCTGCTGCTCAAGTTCAGCTTCAATAAGAGCCTTGTGAGAAACCACCACGTTTTTGAACTCGTGGTTAATCTTAACCACTTTGAATTCCATGGTTTTACCCACATAAATATCGTAATCGCGAATGGGCTTAACATCAATTTGCGAACCGGGCAAAAAGGCTTCGATACCAAAAACATCGACGATCATACCACCCTTCGTGCGGCATTTGATGTAACCCTTGATAATTTCGTCTTTTTCAAGCGACTCATTCACCCTATCCCAGGATTTCAAAGCCCTTGCCTTTTTATGTGAAAGAACCAGCTGACCTTTTTTGTCTTCCTGACTCTCAATATACACCTCAACCTTGTCACCAGCCTTCAGATCAGGATCATACCTGAATTCGTTCAGACTGACAACGCCTTCGGATTTGTAGCCAATATTGACAACAACTTCGCGCTTGTTCATGGAAATAACAGTACCATCGACAACTTCGTTAACCTTGACAGCACTCAGTGTATCGTTATACATTTTTTCCAGATCCGTTTTCTTGAATTCGGTCTGGTAGTCACCTTCTTCATACTTACCCCAGTCGAACGAAGGATCCGACTCAACACCCAAATCTTCGGCAGGGGCCTCAGCCTTTTTTGCACCGGATTTGGTTTTACTTTTTGCTGCAACAACAGTTGCAGTTTCCTGTTCCTCAACAGATGCTTCAACCACCTGCGAATCACCTGCCTGCTGAACCTGGTTTTCTGTCTGCTCCAAAGATTGCTCCAGGTTGTTTTCCAAATTTTCAGTCATTAAATAATAAATTAATAATTAATAAATTAGACATTATGTTGTTTTAATCGAGCAGCAAAAGTATAATTTTCCCTTGTAAAAAACTAAAGATACAAAAAAAATTAGAAAATCACTGCCTAAATTGTTATTGATTCACAATGGATTGTTTGCTATGGGGGGAGGCTGGGTGCTGGTTACTGGGTGCTGGGTGCTGGTTACTTCGTTATTCATCATTCGGTGTTCTTTGTTCGGTGTTTTTGTTCGATAGGGTGTTGGGCCTGCCTGCCCATAGGCAAGTACTACTTTCATTCTTTCATTCTTTCATTCTTTCATTCTTTCATTCTTT
>JAFGVG010000190.1 GCA_016938095.1 Bacteroidales bacterium | reverse complement strand
CATAAAGTCCCATTTGCTGCGTTACGCTTGTCCGGAAAGGCGGCAAATGTATGTTGGTTTTTCATGAAAAAAATAACTAACTTTGAGAATAACCCGGAGCTTTTCCAAATATCACCACCATGAAATTACGCAGAAAATACATCTGGGGGATTGCCATTACCTTTTTATTGCTCCTGCACGGAGGGTGTATCGAGTATGATATTACAACCCGTGTGATGCCCAATGGCAACCTGATCAGAACCATCATTGTCAAAGGTGATTCCGCTGCCATTTTCAGTGGCGCTTTCCCGGTTCCTGACGACTCGTCGTGGAAGATTTCAACACGCTACGAATCGCGCGAACGAAAGGACATGGAGGAAGCAACCATTTATGTTTACGAAGCTGAAAAGAAATTTGCCAATGATAAGGATCTCAACAACGTTTTTGGTGAAGACAGCGGTGTCAGTGAACATATTATCATCAGGGTTGATTTTCAAAAACAATTCAAGGGATTCGTCAACCACTACACCTATGCTGAAACCTACAGCATGTTGTTCCCTTTCCATTCCGAGCCCATCAGTCTTTACCTGAGTGAACACGAACTCGACATATACCTGGCCGATGAAGAGGACCGCCGCTATATTCCGGAACACGACAGCATTGCCGTTAATCCCGATTCAACTTTCGTTACGCGTTTATCGCGGGAGGACAGCCTCCTTTTTAAGGCACAAACAGACAGTATTGAAAAGAAATTCCAATCCTGGCAAAAGACCAATATTTACGACGATTTTTATACGCTGGTAACCTCTTCGTTACAAAAGCTGGGACTGAAATTAGAAACACCTGACAACAAATTGGCTTTCTATAAATGGCTCGATTCGTTTGAGGCAGTGGAATCGGGACTCGAAGACAATCAGGCCTTTATCAATGCCGCAGCTTCATACTTTAAAGTCGATCCACAGGAACTGGAAGCATCCAACCCCGAAGGTTTTGCTACATTCAACCGTAAATTCAGGGTGGCGGCTTATTCGCTTGAAACCTACAGCAACAGGATTAAAATGCCAGGGTGGATTGTGTCGTCCAATGCATCCCAAACCAGCAGCAATACGGTAACCTGGAATTTCAAAACCGAAGATTTTTATGCCGCAGATTTCACCATGACAGTTGAATCGGAATCACTCAATATAGGCTTTATCGCTGGGATAGCTTCGGCGCTTATGTTACTGGCAGGTTTGTTCATTGTCCGCCGCAAAAGAAATTAGTCAATGGTAATCGCCTGCGCGGGTTTCACCACATATGCTTCCTTTTTGGGAAGAACAACCGTTAAAATGCCATTTTCAAGACGGGCTCCAATCTGGTCGGTATTCACCTTGTTTCCGGTATTGAAAGTACGCATAGCACCCGAATAGTCAAATTCACGCAGGGTGAAGTTTTCCTTGTTTTCCTGATGTTGGGGTTGTTCAACCGATATAGTAAGCAATTCTTTCTCGTGACGGATACTTACCGATTGCTTGTTTACACCCGGCAGGGCCATTTCGATACGGTATTCCTTGTCGGTTTCAACAATATTGGCTGCCGGTCTGCTGCCTTGTTCGCAACCACAATGGTTGTTGAAATTGTACTTGTTTTGCAGGTTACGGTAAGCTGTATCGGTGTTTTCATCCCTGTAGGCTGAAAAATACGGATTGTAGAATCTGAGGATAGCCATATTACTTAATTTTTAAAGGTTATACATTGTTTGGTTTATCAGCATTATTCAATTACAATGCCAGTCCAGAAAAACGTCAATATGGCAGATTACCGTACCTTTAAAGATGACAATATGGCATATATGTGGATGGGTTCATACCGGGGAAACCGGTTGTATAAACGATTGCATAAGCACTTCGGAGGCGCGTGGACCTTCGTTGAAAAGCAGGTCAATAATGCTCAGGTTGGGCAAAAAACCGTAGCGATCCTGAAAAACCTGCTGATAGGGTAACGGCTGAAAATATGCGTCGGGTTTTGACAGCCTGGTTTTGGGATGGATGCTGCTTCTGAAGTCGTTTTGCCGGTTTAGCGCCGGTTCGAAACCGTTGGTTACAGCTGGTTTTCTTGTGATGTTCAGCGCACTGAGCAGCCAGTTGAGCAGGGCAGCGTTCCAATCGGTAAGTAATGGTATTTGCTGGTTGAACAGCGCGGTAAAATCATCGGCATAGTATTCATAAAATGCTGAAAGGCGGTAGGCCGATTCAATGGCTTTGACATGGCTTTTTTGCCAGTTCATGCAGTAGTCGATTTCAACCGAAGCAAGCGGCATTTTTTCGCCGTGTGTTTTTTTAACCGGGATGACCAGGCATTGTTTTCCATTGGCACCAAATATGTAACAACGGTTCCGGTATGACTGCTTCTGGTAATTTTCGTGTAATTCGACAAGCACAGGCTCATTCAACAAAAACTTCGTCATGTACTGAACCGGCGGCAGGTAAGCGGTTGAAAGCAATATGGGGGAGGGGGCAACCAAAGATAATTTGTTGATTTGTTGATTTGTTGATTGGTTGATGTTGTTTGAAAGGGTATTAAATAATGAAGGGATGAAGGGATGAAGGAATGAAGGAATGAAGAAATAGAAGACAAGCACCCTTCAAGGGTTTTCAACCACTAGAATGGAATTCGTGACAACGATAACCTTGCTGATAGCTGTTATTATTTTCATTTTTTCATTCTTTCATTGTCTTGGATATTGGATCTTAGATCTTGGTTCTTGGCTCTTGGTTCTTGGCTCTTATTAAAGCCTGTTAATCATACTTGCCAGAAATCCGGCACCGAAACCGTTGTCGATATTCACCACGCTGGTTCCGCTGGCGCAACTGGTGAGCATGCCCAGTAAAGCCGACAATCCGCCAAAATTTGCACCATAGCCCACGCTGGTCGGAACGGCAATGACAGGTTTGTCCACCAGTCCGCCTACCACACTTGGCAAGGCACCTTCCATACCGGCCACCACAATGTTTACCCGTGCCTGCCTTATCAGGTCGATTTTCCCGTATAGCCGGTGAATGCCTGCCACACCAACATCTATTACCCGTTCAACACGGTTGCCGAATATTTCGGCAGTTACGGCGGCTTCCTCAGCCACCGGCAGGTCGGATGTGCCGGCTGTAATTACGGCAATGAAGGTAGGCGGAACCGGAAGGTCTTTTTTATGGATAGAAATGGTACGTGCCGTGGGATTGTACACAGCTTCGGGGCATATTTGCATAACTTTTTCATACATTTCGGCTGTCACCCGGGTGGCCAGTATGTTATTGTCACGGGCAAGCATATACCCAATAATGCCAGCCACCTGATCAGGGGTCTTACCCTGTCCGAAAATCACTTCAGGATACCCGGTACGCATTTCGCGGTTGTTGTCGATGGTGGCGTAGCCAAGTTCCTTGGTGTTCATTTCGGTTAACTGCTGCAATGCCGCGCTGACATCAACTTTGCCATCGCGTACATCCGAAAGTAGCCTGTTTAGCATTTCATGGTTCATGGTGTTCATTTTTTAGGGCCGTATCATAACTGCCGCTTCGGTAACCTTCGAGGTCAATGGTTACAAAGGTATAACCAATATGGTGAAAATAGTCGATGATTTGTTTCGATACAAGTGGATCTGCCAGTTGAGCAATTCTGCTGCTTTCAGCCTCAATACGTGCCAGGTTGCCATGGTGACGCACCCTTGCATTAGCATAACCGAGCGAGGCCAGGTAACGTTCAGCTTTTTCTATACGGGTAAGCTCCGAAGTAACAATGGTAGTGTTGTATGGAATGCGTGTAAGCAGACAGGCGTAAGAAGGTTTTTCTGCCGTGGGCAGTCCCATTTGCGCCGAATACCTGCGTACCTCGGCCTTGGTAATGCCGTTTTCGAGCAGCGGGCTGTTAATGCCCAGCTCACGCAGGGCTGCCAGTCCCGGCCGGTATACGCCTGTATCATCGGCATTTGAACCATCAACCAGGCAGGCAAAACCCTCGTTACGGGCTTCGTTTCTGAGTCGCGTAAAAATATGCTTTTTGCAAAGGTAGCAACGGTTTACAGGATTACTGCCCAGTTCGGGCAATATGGCTTCCTGCAGGATAACCTGCCGTATACCATTGGCAACACAGTATTGTTTGGCTTCCTCAAGCTCCCAGTCGGGGATATACGGTGTTTTTACAGTGAATGCCATAGCCTTATGGCCCAGTGCTTTGCGGGCAACCGCCAGCACAAAGGTGCTGTCGACCCCTCCCGAAAAAGCCACGGCAACACTGCCTTGTGCTTTCATCCATTCTTCAAGCCGATGCAGCTTATCATTCATGCGATCCGGTTTTACGGGCAAGCGCCCTTTCAACCTCACGGTAAACCTGACTTACCGGAATACCGGCCGTACGGGCTATGTTTGCACAATCGTCATATTCGGGCTTCGATTTAATGCAAACACCCTGGTAAAAGGCCGATTTTACCTGTACGTCGCCATAGGGTGTGCTGATTTTTTCGATCCGCCGTTCCAGCATGGTTTTATCAACGGCATATTTTCGCACGCCCAGGGTGGAGGTTTCCCTGAACAGCACTTCGTTTATGGTGTTTTCAACCTCCGGCGTGCATAAAACCGATAGTTTTACAGCCGGGCGTGACTTTTTCATGATGATGGGTGTGATAAAAACGTCTTTTGCGCCAGCTGAAAAAAGTGAGTCGATGATGTAATCGTAAAATTCGGGATTCATATCGTCGATATTGCACTCAATAATGAAGGCGGAAGTTGTTGCGGTCTCGTCTGTCGTTGATGCTGCTGCTGTTTCGCCAAGCATGACGCGCAGTACGTTGGGAATAGCCGAATCTTTCATGCCTATGCCGTAACCGGTTTTTTGCAGGGTGAAATCCACGCGGTCGGTGAATTTTTCTGCACACGCTGCCAAAATAGCAGCACCGGTGGGTGTGGTGGCCTCGTAATCGACAGTACCCTTCCGCACCGGCATATTTCGCAGGATCTCGGTGGTGGCCGGCGCCGGCACCGGATAAAGCCCGTGGGCACACTGAACCATGCCACCGCCTACTTCAACGGTTGAACAAATGATGGAATCGGGTGAAAGGAAGTCAATGCAAATGGCGGCGCCAACAATATCGACAATGGAATCCACAGCCCCAACCTCGTGAAAGTGCACATCATCCACCGGCTTGTTGTGTATTTTTGCCTCTGCTTCAGCCACTTTTGAGAAAATAGCCAGACTTAGCGCTTTGACATGGTCGTTTAACCCCGAATGGGAGATCATGTGCTTGATTTCGCTGTATGCGTTGTGGGCATGATGCACATGGCCATGGTGTTGGTCGTGGTTGTGCCCATGGTGGCTTGTTGTATGCTGATGGTCATCGTGCAGGATTACTTCCACACGGGTTCCCGATATGCCTTTACGCATATCCCTTTTCACGATAATTTCGTAGCCGTGCACAGGGAGCTGCAAAAGTTCTTTTTTCAGGTATTCCGGGTCCACGCCAAGATCAATGAGTGCCCCCAGGTTCATATCGCCGGAGATGCCGGCAAAACAATCGTAATACAGTACTTTCATATAGCCTGATAATCGTTAAACGGTGAAATTAGGAATTATTTTGGTATCCTTACCGGCAATCTCAAATCATACAGTCCTGATGATATCCATCATCGTATTCCTGGCCGCACAGGTATTAAAGTGCCGGTGGTGAGCATGGGCGTTATGAATGCAAATGTTCCCAATGTGTTATTTAGAATCTGTTCAAATAAATGGTAATCATATCTAATTATGTCACAAATTGAATAATTTTGGCATGGTTTTACAGGTGTTTTCCCATAATAATTTATAATATGTAACCCCATGAAGAGAAGAGATTTTATCAGAAGTTCGGTAGGACTGGGTGTTTTATCGGGAGCAGCACTTTCGATGGGTCGGTTTAGCGATCTGATGGCTGCAGAATACAGTGGTATGCAACTGCCCTATGATATGGTTGCCGTAAGAGGTGGCGAAGCTGCCGAAATGTTCGACAAGGGTATTGCGTCCCTGGGTGGTATGAAGCAGTTTGTAAAGCCAAATCAGACAGTGGTTGTAAAACCCAATATTGGCTGGGACTCTGCGCCGGAGCGTGCTGCCAATACCAATCCGCAACTGGTTGCCCGTATAGTGGAACATTGCAAACGTGCAGGCGCCAAGACGGTGTATGTATTCGACAATACATGTGCCGAGGCGACACGATGCTATAAAATGAGCGGTATTGAAGATGCCGTTAAAAAGGCCGGCGGCACCATGGTGTCAGGCAAGGCTGCATCGTATTACCAGGATGTTACCCTTCCCAAGGGCATTAAGCTTAAAAACGCAAAGGTACATGAACTGATACTCGAATCGGATGTGTTTATCAATGTTCCCATATTGAAAAACCATGGTGGATCGACGCTTTCGGTTGCCATGAAAAATATGATGGGCGTTGTTTGGGATAGGGAATACTGGCACGGCAACGATCTGCACCAGTGCATCGCCGATTTCGCTGCTTTTCGCAAACCCGACCTCAATATAGTGGATGCTTACCGCGTTATGAAGCGCAACGGGCCACGCGGTGTTTCGGTTGCCGACGTGGCTACCATGAAGTATCAGATGATAGGTAAGGATATTGTGGCCATTGACACTGCCGCAGCCAAAGTTTTCGGAATCGATCCCAAAATGGTTAAACACATTGGTTTGGCTGAGAAGCTCGGTGCCGGCAGCACCAATATCGACGCCATGAAAGTGAACAGGATAACCATGGGGGCATGAAACAGAAGCATCTGAAAATTATCAGGGTTGTATTTTCCGTAATCCTGCTTTATGCCATTGCTTCACTTTTTGTTGATTTCAGGGAAGTAATCCCTACGGTTTGGGCAGACAGGTTACTTTTTTTGCAGTTTGTACCTTCGGTTATCAAATTTATTACCCTGCCGGCTGTGATTTCAGCCGGTTTTATTGTTGTGCTGCTGCTGACGGCACTATTTGGCCGGGTATATTGTTCCTGGATATGTCCCCTGGGGATATTTCAGGATTTT
>JAFGVG010000189.1 GCA_016938095.1 Bacteroidales bacterium | reverse complement strand
GTGTTGAAATATAAATCGGTACAGCACATCGACTATGTTGAAATAAATCCCTGGCTCGTTAAAACCGAAACGGTATTTACAACAACGCACTATAACCCGAAGGTTAAAGTTCAGATCAACGATGCCCGTAAATGGATCAGCCAGAAAAGCGGATTTTATGATATTGTGCTGGTTAACGCTCCGGATCCTTCGAGTGCCCAAATAAACCGGTTTTTTACCCTTGAGTTTTTCTGGCAGGTTAAAAATGCGCTTCGCCCTGAGGGCGTTTTCACCCTGTCGTTAAGTTCAACGGCAAACTATATGAGTGATGAGGCCCGTGAGCTTAACCAATTAATTTATTTCACCCTGAAAAACGTTTTCGCGCATGTTGAAGTGATTCCGGGTACACGGAATTTTTACACGGCATCGTCCATGCCAGTCACCTTGAACATTGCCGAAATGGCTGACCGGTTAAAACTAAACAACGAATATGTAAACAGCTTTTTTATGGATGACCAGCTGTTGTTTGAACAGCACAAGCAAATCATGAATAATTTCACAGACGCAGGATCCAAATTAAATACCGATCATGCACCGCTAGCATATTTCCTGCAGATCCGCTATTGGATAAACCGTATGGAAGGGAAAAATACCCTATTTATCCTTTCACTTACTGTCGTCGCCGTTCTGCTGCTTTTATTGCCCGTGCTAAAAGGTATTGGCCCGGTTACCACCGGTTTGTTCACCAGCAGCTTTGCCGGTGCCTCAGCTGAATTCCTTGTCATTATTATGTACCAGACATATTTTGGGAACATTTACCAGATGCTTGGCCTGATAGTGGCACTTTACATGCTTGGACTTACGGCCGGAACCTTAATGGAACATAAGAAAACCAACAGAAAAATTTTAATAAAACACTACCTCCTGGTTCAGGCTTTGCTTATGGCAGGCCTTGTTTTACTGCCTCTTTTTGCAACTTTCTCTTCGGATGGCTCAATATTGCCCGGTTGGATAATACAGGTTTTTCTTTGGCTGCTTACGGTTGTTATTTCCTTTTTGGCCGGGAAAACTTTCAACTGTGTAACGCAACTCATGCCCGGGTATCACCGCAAAAATGCCGGAACACTTTATGCCATTGACCTTACCGGATCGGCATCGGGAACCCTTATTGTTTCAGTTCTCTGGTATCCTTTGTTGGGACTATATAAAACAAGTATCTTACTCTCAACATTGGTTTTTATTGGATTGCTTGCTGCTTTATGGGTACGCAAAAAACTGTGATTCAGCAACAACCGGGAATACTGATTCTTTCGATTTTTATTGGGGTTTTAATAACAGCTTTGCTAACTTTGATCAACAGTTGAAGTCATGAAAGCTAAAATAAGCAAGCGGACCTTTATCAGCAGGGCTTTGGCAGCTACCACCGGTTTGATATACACGGACGCATTGGCCCTTACAAATTCCCCACCATTGCCCATATCGAATACAGCAAAAGACAGCCTCTGGAAATGGAGCAAAGAGTGCATGTTTTACGAAGAGACACCCAGGGGATTGAAATGTTTGGTTTGTCCTAACGAATGTTATCTTAAACCCGGCGATACCAGCATGTGCAGAAACCGGGTAAATTTCCGCGGCAAGTTATATTCAATAGCGTATGGTAATCCCTGTGCTATGCATGTGGATCCTATTGAAAAAAAACCGTTTTATCATTTCTACCCCGGTACAAAGTCATTTTCCATTGCCACAGCGGGTTGTAACTTCTCATGCCTCAATTGCCAGAACTGGTCGATTTCGCAGGCCAGTCCCAAAGAAACCAAAAACTACGATCTTATGCCGCCGAAGGTTGTGGAGGCATGTACGAATAGTGGCTGTAAGGCAATTGCCTATACCTATTCGGAGCCGGTTACCTTTTACGAGTATGTATACGATACTTCGGTGATTGCCAGAGCAAAAGGAATTAAAAATGTAGTGGTTTCCAACGGATACATAAACGAAATGCCGTTACGAAAGCTTTGTAAGGTAATAGACGGCGCTACCATTGACCTAAAATCATTTGACAATGCCACTTACCTGCGGTTAAATGCGGGTGAACTACAGCCGGTGCTGAATTCACTTAAAATATATAAAGATGAAGGTGTCTGGCTGGAGATATCCAACTTAGTCATTCCGGGTTGGAGCGATAGTGCAGACATGATCCGTAAAATGTGCGACTGGCTGTATGACAATGGTTTTGAAAACACGCCCTTACATTTCCTGCGTTTTCAGCCCATGTATAAGCTTAATCAGCTCCCTCCCACTCCCATCCCTGTGTTGGAAAAGGCAAGAGATATAGCCCGGAGTGCAGGTATACGCTTTGTATATATAGGCAATATAGGCGGATCAGAAGCCATCAGCACTTACTGCCCGCGCTGTAAAAAGCTCCTCATTGAAAGAAGGGGGCACACCGTGATTTCCAATCACCTGAAAAATGGAACCTGCGGATACTGTGGCGAAAAGATACCCGGACGTTGGACTTAGTTAGGAAAAGCTTTTTCACTTTTCAACCAAAAGTAGTATCATTGCAAAAAACCGGCACGAAAACTGTACAAATCATTCCGGTGAGAGTTAGATCATCGTGAGAAGACTATTTATATATGCAGCCATAATAGCTGGAGTGTTGGCCTCCCAAAACAACATTAAGGCACAAGTGCTTAGGGATACCAATACCTTTAACCTCATGTGCAGGGGCGTTGATTATATCTATAATCTGCAGTTCGACCAAGCTAAAGAAATATTCGGGAAAGTAAGCCGGCTTTACCCAAACCACCCGATAACTTATGTTTACAGTGGATTAATCACTTACTGGGAGAACTACCCGTTGATACCCAGTTCTCCCGGACGCAAAAAATTTGAAAGCGATTTAAGAAAGGCCATTGAGCTGTGCGACCTACCATACGATAACCGCGATGAGGCAGAGTACCTGGTATCCAACATTGGCGCCAGGGGCTTGTTACTGCTGTTTTATGCCGATAATGAAATGAGCATGGATGTGATTCCCCTGGCTTCAAGTACCTACCAATATATCAGAAAAGCCTTTGATTTTACCGGTTCCTATGACGATTTTTATTTCTTCACCGGGCTCTATAATTATTACCGTGAGGCCTACCCCGAGGCTCATCCTGTTTACAAACCGGTAGCGTTGCTGTTTCCCAAAGGCGACCGCATTAAGGGCCTAAAGGAATTACAGATTGCTGCAAAAGGTGCCATTGTGCTAAAAGCTGAGGCTTATTCCTTTCTGGCCGGCATTTACATAAGCTTTGAGAAAAACTTTCAGCAGGCTTCGCAATACAG
>JAFGVG010000188.1 GCA_016938095.1 Bacteroidales bacterium | reverse complement strand
GTATCCTGAAAAAGATCCCTGACATCTTCTTCAGCACCGCTGTTCAGCAGTACATACTTACGTATGCGCGGAAAATAAAGGGCATATATCTCTTTAAGTATCCGTTTATCACTTGAGATAAGCCCATTGAGAAGCTCCGCATCTGAAAAACCCACAGCCTTGTCTATTGTTTAATACGGTATACCGATAAAAAGTAATCCTGGCGTAACGAAATATTTTACTAACTCCAGTAATGTAAAAATAATCAAAGAAATTGTATAAACAATGGATAATGTTCGCGAATACCCGGCCGTAACAAATTATGGGTTATTTAACGATACTGGTCAATTGGTAAACAGGTACAAATAAGGTTCCTGTCGCCGTAAGCATCATCAACCCGGCTAACCATTGGCCAGAACTTGTTTCGCATACTCCACGCATCGGGGAACGCTGCTTGTTGCCGTGAATACGGATGTGTCCATTCAGTATCGGTAACAACCCACTGTGTGTGGGGTGCATTTCTGAGCGGGTTATCGGTTTTATTGCCAGTGGCCATTACTGCCTGAATTTCGTTATAAATGGAAATCATGGCCTCTGCAAACCTGTCGAGTTCACCCAATGATTCGCTTTCGGTAGGTTCAACCATAAGGGTTCCGTGAACGGGAAAAGAAAGCGTGGGCGCATGAAATCCATAATCCATAAGGCGCTTGGCAATATCTGTTTCTGTAACTTCAGAAATCGCCTTAAAATTACGGCAATCCAGGATCATTTCATGACCAACATATCCGTTTTCCCCGGTATAAAGCACATTATAATAGGGTTTAAGTCGGGCAGCCAGGTAATTGGCATTTAAAATGGCCAGCTTGGTTGCATAGGCTAAGCCTTCACCACCCATCAGGGTGCAATAGGCATGGGATATGCATAAAATTCCGGCACTTCCCCATGGCGCAGATGCCACAGCACCCATACCGGTTGAACTGCCCTGATTAATCAAGTTGTGCGAAGGAAGATACGGCACCAGGTGTTCTGCCACACAAATAGGACCGGCACCTGGACCACCTCCGCCGTGTGGAATGGCAAATGTCTTGTGTAGGTTTAAGTGGCAAACATCAGCCCCAATAATAGCCGGATTGGTTAACCCAACCTGCGCATTCATGTTGGCACCGTCCATATAAACCTGTCCGCCATGCTGATGTACAAGAGCAACCATTTCTCGTATAGCCGATTCAAAAACACCATGGGTAGACGGATAGGTAACCATAAACGCAGCCAGTTCATTACTATGCGAGGTGGCCTTGGCTTGCATATCATCCAGCCGGATATTACCCTTATCATCGCAGTTCACCACCACAACCTTAAATCCAGCCATAACTGCGCTGGCCGGATTGGTACCGTGTGCCGATGAGGGTATCAGTACAACATTACGATGGCCCTGGTTTATGCTGTGCAGGTATTTACGTATCACCATGAGTCCGGCATACTCCCCTGCCGCTCCTGAATTAGGCTGGAACGATACACCGGCAAAGCCGGTAAGCGCCCTGAGATAGCCGGCCAGTTCATCGAACAACCGGTGATAGCCTTCGGCCTGATCTGCCGGAACAAACGGGTGAACATTGCCAAATTCAGGCCAGCTGAGTGGCAGCATCTCAACCGCAGCATTCAGCTTCATAGTGCACGATCCCAATGGGATCATGCCATGCACCAGTGAATAATCCTTTCTTTCCAGCTGTTTAATATACCGCATCATTTCCGTTTCGCTCCGGTATTTATTAAACAGGTTAAGATGCATATATTGATCAGTGCGTAAGAAAGCGTTGTTGAGATTGAACTTCTCCAGGTTAGCTTCCGTAATCCGCTCCACATCCTTTTTCAGGCATTCTGCAAAAACATCAGCAATGGCATTCAGATCGTCCACCCTAGTGGTTTCATCAACGCTGATTCCCAGGGTGCCATCTGCAAAGTACCTTACATTGATTTGTCTTTCAAGAGCGCACTTTCTGACCTCTTCTGCTGAAACTCCCGAAGGAAGAACCAGGTGAAGGGTATCGAAAAAATTCTTGTTGGTTTCGGTAATTCCTGTGTTAACGAGTACTTGCCGTAATGCAGCAGCACTCCGGTAGATACGAAGTGCGATTTCCTGCAACCCTTCACGGCCGTGGTAAGCGGCATAAAAGCCGGCCATAGTGGCAAGTAATGCCTGGGATGTACAGATATTTGAAGTTGCACGTTCACGCTTAATATGTTGCTCGCGGGTTTGCAGCGCCATGCGAAGCGCCGGCCTGTTCTGTTTGTCGACTGTAACACCAATGATCCTGCCCGGCATGTTACGTTTAAATACCTCGCGTGTGGCAAAATAGGCTGCATGCGGTCCACCGTAATTCATGGGGATTCCGAAGCGCTGGGTTGATCCCAAAACTACGTCAGCGCCCCATTGTCCGGGAGGGACAAGCAAAACCAGACTCATAATATCGGCAGCAACAGCAACAGCTATATGCTTTCCATGAGCCTGTTCAACGATCTTCCGGTAATCGGTTATCCTACCGTCGGAAGCAGGGTATTGCAACAGCATACCAAAAACTCCTGTAACCTTTTCAATCGCTGATGCCGGCGCTACCATTATTTCAATACCAAGCGCAGCCGCTCTTGTTTTTACAACATCGCAGGTTTGAGGGTAAACCTGTTCATCAACAAAAAAGCAATTTGCTCCCGATGCAATGGCTTCTTTATCCCGGGCATTATACAGCATAATCATGGCTTCGGCGGCTGCAGTGCCCTCATCTAACAATGAAGCATTGGCAATTTCCATACCTGTTAATTCAGTCACCATGGTCTGAAAATTCAGGAGGGCTTCAAGCCTTCCCTGCGAAATTTCAGCCTGATAAGGTGTATAGGAAGTATACCAGGCC
>JAFGVG010000187.1 GCA_016938095.1 Bacteroidales bacterium | reverse complement strand
GTATTTGGGTTTTGTTATGGCAAATGGCAGACTGCGCTGCTGTATTTTTACAATCTGGCCACTTTGCAGGTCAATGGTATATAACATCAAAAGGGTATGATTGTCCAATGCAAATGCCTCGGGATTATAAACGGTAACAGGATATCCGTAGGTGGCCATTTCGTAACCCTGAACAACGCCCGAACCTACAGTGGCCGCCACATTTCCGATTACGCGTCCGGCAGTTGGTTCAACACTCTTACACCACACGTAAACCAGCATGGCTCCTGAACTATCGGTCTGCTTTGCTGAATCGGATTTGTGAATGGCTTGCCTGATCAGGTTAAGTGCCGGCTCTTGTATGGAAGGAGGTAATGGATAATACGGAAGTAATTGTGTTTTCAATGTAAGTAAATACGCTTTTAATGAATCGCTGAGCGCACGCCAGCTTTGCGGATCGGGGAAACGTTCATCAGTGATGAACTGCATCTGTTCCGGAATACATACCTTAGCCAGCTTACCGTTCAGACTGTCATACGCTTCGTTGCTCAACTTATCCGATCGCTCATATTTGTCGAGGTTGCCAACACCTTTGTGCAGGATGATATCGGCGTTCACCGGCAACATGAATAATGTGGCATTACCCGTTTCATCAACAACAGGAACGGATGCAGTATGATTTTCCATTTTATTCAGCCTGAGGTTAACAGTTAATTCCGAGTTCTTGTTAACGGTAACTGTATCGGTTTCATATCCGCGCTTCAATGCCGTGAAATAACAGGTGTGATTTTTACCCATAAAGGTTACGGTTTTGTTCAGCGGTCCTTCGCCGCATATTTCGTCCGGCAATCCAAATTGATTGGGAACACTTCCCATGATTACCATCGCCTTTTCTGGTTCGGTTTGAATAACAAAATGACGGGTGCAACAGCTGTGCAATAAAACAGCAACTATTACGGCAAGTGCTGATTGTTTTAAAATTTGTAAGGTTTTCATCGTTCAGGTGGGTTTTTGTTAGAAATCAATTCTCAACATCAGTTTTAACATGACTATATTGTATTTCAGATCGGTTTGCTGAAAATAGTAACGGTATGCTGTGCCAATGCCCAACAGGTTTTGAAAAAAGAAAAAGTTGATTTCGGGTTCGGCAAAAACGCCTGCGGTGAATTCATATTTTTCTTCGGCGCAATCAACGCATTCGTCTATCTCGCGTTTGCCGGTAACCCATTCGTAGCCGGCATTGGCCCTGAATACAATTTGTAAATCGCTTTTGTCAAAGGGTATAAGAGGTGGCGACCAGAATCCGCCTTTTGCATTGATCGCATAGGTGTTAAAGGAGGACTCTTTTTCACCCTGTGTAGTTTGTTGGCTAAATGTATTGTGATCTTTTACCGAGCCAAAACCAACCCCAAAAGAAATACCGGTGTATTTTAAAAGGCGTACTTCGAGTCCGAGTTCAGCAGCCCACAGATTTTCGGCGATGCTGATTTCATCAGATTTTTCCGGGGTTAACTTCGAAAGGGTTGGCGCATCAAGGTAAATTATGAAGGAACCTGACTTTGTTTTCTGTGCTATACATTGGAGCGGGTTTACCACAAGGATTATTGTCATTAGTATGGTTACATGCTGCAGCTTTTGCTTGCAAATGCACATATTTATTAGTTTTTTCATAAGGGCTTAAGATTAATGAATAGTATAATGCAGTTTGCACATGATTCTCGGATACATAAGCAATACCACCTCGGGCATATCGTTTGAAAACAGATAGGAAAAGGTGGGTTGCAGGTGCAGGGCAATTTTGATGTTGCCAAAAGAGTAGGCCGGACCAACAATAAGCCCATACTCAATCCCCTTCACATTGGCATCCCATTCTTTGCAGGTGGCAAAAGCCACATTGAAAAAACCACCCAGTTCGGCCTGCAGCTTTTTATCGGGGTATTGCCCAATCCAGTGCAAACCAAGTGCGTATCGATTGCCCTTAAAGCCATCTTCAAAAGGATAGTCATCTTTAAAATGACTTCGTTCAAAATCGAAATGCGTTCCCAGTTTGAAAAACGACGATAGCTGATACTCATAAAAAAGACCAAAAGCCGGACTTAACTGGTTGTCAGGCCATGTTTTATAGGGTTCAAGGTCGAAATAAACGCCGTCATCCCAGGGCATGGTAATGCCCGATGACACGCCGACAATGTGTTTGCCTTCCTGTGCAAAGGCCTGACCCAGGCATAACAACAACAGGGCAATTTGAAAACAAAGTGATTTCTTCATGTGAAAATGTTTAAAGTGTTATAGAATATTGGTTCAGGCATGCTCAATGACTTTTCATACCGGTAGGAAATGACAGCAATGGTGCATAACGTTACAGAAAAGCATTATTTTTATAAAAAATTAGGCATTAACTGTAATATTTGGCTGGCTCATCTCATTTCGTTTATGCAACAGGTTGACAATATCAGTGATTTTGTTTCGGCCCTCAGTCGGGGTAAGCATCTGCCGGAAAAGCCGGTTCTTGAGCACATGGGTATTGTCATCCGCCAATGGTGCCGGAAGCATAAATATGAGATCACCTGGTTTTCACTGGATGGCAAAATTGGCGATGAGCATGCTTTGTACCATAAAATATACCGGCAACTTGTTGACGATATCATCAGTAAAGTTGTCACAATCAGTTCGTATGCCGATTATAAAAAGCATGTGGTATTCATTGCGGAGGGTCTTATGCGGGAAGGTTTTTCGAGTTTTAACGGGTTGCTGATCGATGGTTGCAATAATGCATGGAAGCGTGTTGCAACTATGCTTAGGATGTATACAACTGTTTGGCTGAATAACAGGGGTCTTTCATTGGAATATTCTAGCGATGTTCTTCATCACCAGTCGCTTATCGTGCTTTTTGAAAAAATATCACAAATGAAACTGATCTTTGCCGATTCGTGTGAATTGAAGTCGTATTACTTCCGGATCCTCGAGAACAAAAGTCGGGAAGAGCACCGGAAGGTATTAAAGAGCCGGCGTTTTACCGATATCATACCTGAGCGCTGCGATGAGGATATGCTTAACGGGCCGGATGAAAGGGTTGGTTGTGTTAAAGAACAGATTGAGAAGCTTGACGGAATGGAAAAACGGATATTGTCGGCTTATTTTGTACAGGAGAAAAAACTGGCTGAAATAGCCGGTGAACTGCAAATAACGGCGGAAAATTGCCGTGTAATAAAGCACAGGGCCATGAAACGTCTCATGAACCTATTTGCTGCTAAAAAGAACTGTAATCATTAAGAAATTTTATAGTGCAAGGCAGATGAACTTTAGCCATGATGAAATAGAAAAAAGAAACCTGATTGAGGAATACCTGTTGGGGCGATTGTCGGAAGAGGAAGAGACCGCTTTGGAGGAGCATATGTTGCAGTGCGAAAGTTGCAGGGAGAAATGTTTGCAGACAGAGCAGGTTATAAATGCCTTAAAGTCGTCGCGGGTGGCGGACACGACTTTGCAAACACCTACAGCTGCAAAAAGACACATTGGCTGGTTGGTGATAAGTTTGCGGATTGCAGCTGTGTTTGTTTTGGTTGCCGGCATTGCCATTATCTATATTAAAACAAAGGACCATCCGGGGAAAATTACTCTTCAAACCAACCCGGTAATGGTTGACACACTGAACAAAACCAGCGAAGAAACCATTAAGCAAAATGCTCCTGAAGAAAGTCATTCTGAGACTTCCACGCAGGCCCGAGTCGCTGAAGCAAAG
>JAFGVG010000186.1 GCA_016938095.1 Bacteroidales bacterium | reverse complement strand
GGTATCCTGGTGGAGAATGCAAATGATGTTCGTTTTCACGATATAACCATGCAGGTGGAAGAGGGCATACCCTTTGAAGCGAACGATGCACGGAATATTTCCTACGACAGGGTTACTTTGTCAGCGACTAAAGACTCGCTGCCCCTGATGAAACTTACCAACTGCCGTTACGTGAGGGTTTCCAATTGTTACCAGCCCGAAGACCTGGAGCTCTTTATGCAGCAGGATGACCTATGTACCGATTTGTATTTTGTTGGAAACATTATGCCCAAAACGCAATTGCTTTTTTCGGGTACCCATGGGAATATAAAACTGGAATCAAATATAACCAAATAGTATAAAACCATTTACCTAACTAATTAATTAACTATGAATTACAAACTTTTAAACCGCTTTCTGGCATTCGTGACAGTGGTTATGCTTACAGTAGCAGCCATGGCACAGGATGGCAGAACCATTAAAGGGAAGGTCACGGATTCCAACGGTGAGCCCCTGCCTGGAGCCTATGTAATGGTTCAGGGAACCAATACCGGAGTTGTGACGGACGCAAACGGCAATTATCAGATTAATGTTCCGGCTGATAATGCTGTACTGGAATTTTCGTATTTGGGATTTCTCTCTGAAACAAGGGAAGCCGGAAGTGCCAGTGTGGTTGATATCGCGCTTACTGAGGATGTTACCACACTCGATGAGCTGGTGGTTATCGGATATGGTACGGTTAAGAAAAGAGACCTTACCGGTTCGGTATCCTCCATTAAAGCATCGGAGATCACCAAAACAGCCTCCAATAACGCACTGCAATCTATGCAGGGGAAAATTGCCGGTTTGGACATTACCAAAGTAAGTGGTGAATCGGGTGCTGGTGTTGACATTACACTGCGTGGTAACCGCTCGGTCAATGCATCAAATGCCCCGCTGTTCCTGGTTGATGGCATTGAGTACGGATCAACCCTTGATATCAACGCTTCGGATATTGAATCCATTGAAGTATTGAAAGATGCTTCGTCAACCGCCATTTACGGTACTCGCGGTGCTAACGGCGTAGTGATCATCACCACCAAAAAAGGCGCAGCAAAGGCCGAAAAGATGAAAGTGGCCTTTAACACGTATGTCTCGGTTAACAGTCCCACCAACCTGCCCAAGCTCATGGATGTGGAAGCAGAATATCGTTTTTTGGCCGAGAGAGAAAGGTTTAATGACGAGGAAGATGCCGGTGATGATTGGGGTTCTACCAGCCTGGCCGATTACCCTGCAAACGAAGTGTTGTCAACCACATTTGATTCCCCTTATGAAAAATCGGTGTACGATATTTACCAGGAGGGCGGCGTTGACTGGTTCGACCTGATTATGCAAAACGGACTCACCCAGAATTATGAATTGTCATTGTCCGGTGGGGGTGAAAAAACAGGCTTTGCTTTATCACTGGGATTTATGGATGAAGAAGGTCTGCTTCGGAACGATAATCTCAAACGTTACAATGGCAGGATTAGCATCGACCACAACTTGAGAGATAACCTGAAAGTCGGCGCCAGTTTGCTGTATACCAACCGCGACTGGGACCGGAGAGCCGATGGCGTGTACAGCCAGCTGATTAAAATGCATGCGCTCGCCCAGCCTTACCTGGCCGATGGCACCATACTCGATAAACCTTCGCAGCTGGCCACCAGCCATACCAATCCTTTACTTAACGAGGTGCCAGGTTATTACGAGCACAATACAATAAGCAACAGGTTATTCGGAAATGCATACCTCGATTGGGAATTGCTGAAAGGTTTACACTTTAAAACCGTAATTGGTGTGGATCACTTTTCCAACAGGGTTGGCGAATACGAAGATTACATGTGCACGGGCAATTATCAGTCAGGCCGTGGTTCTTATTTTCAGGTGGAATCCAATCAGAACATGAGCTACACCTGGGAAAACACGCTGAATTATGCTGTCAACCTCAAAGGGGTTCACGATATTCAGGTACTGGTAGGTCAGAGTGTTTACCAGGACATCGATGAAATGCACAGGGCATTGGGAAATGGTCTTCAGGACCACTATGGAAAGAATTCATTTTACATGCTTGAGAATATACTTCCGGGTGGAAGAACACTGGAAGACAATTATGAAAAAAGCAACATGCTTTCGTATTTTGGTCGTTTGAATTATAAGCTGGCCAATAAGTATTTGTTAACCGCTTCCATGCGTGCCGATGGCTCGTCCATGCTGGCCGAAGGCAATAAATGGGGTTACTTCCCATCGGTTGCAGCAGCCTGGGTGATATCTGAGGAGGACTTTTTGCAATCGAACCAACTGATCGACAACCTGAAGCTCAGGCTGAGCTGGGGTAAAGCTGGTAACTCAGCTGTTAATGCCTATGCTACCCTTACCACCATTGGTGATAACATTCCCTATACATTTGGAGATGATCTTTTACTTGGCTTGGTACCTACGAATCTCGGCAATGACCTGGTAAGCTGGGAAACAACCACTACTTACGATGCCGGGTTGGATTTGTCCATGCTAAGATCCAGAATTTCAGCCACATGCGATTTTTATTATTCGCAAACAAGCGACCTGTTGCTGTATAAGGGCTTGCCACCCACATCGGTATACCCGCAGGTGTTGGCCAATGTGGGTGAAACCGAAAACATAGGCTTTGAAACCACCCTTACCCTTCGGGTTATTGAGAAGAAAGACACCCGGTGGCAGACCGATTTCGCTTTCTCTACCAACCGCGATAAAATTGTGTCGCTGGCCAGCGGTGCGGAACGTGATATTTCAAACCCTGAAAGGGCTTTGGTTGTAGGCGAACCGGTTATGGCTTTTTACAATTATGAAGCCGACGGATGCTGGAAAATCGACGAGGCTGAAACAGCTGACTTGTACGGAAAAATTCCAGGTGATATCAAAATTGTGGACGCTAATCAGGACACTGTATTGAATGATGCTGACAAGCGGATTTACAACAAAAGTCCCAAGTTCATTTTCAGTATGAACAATACGGTCAGCTACAAAAATCTTTCATTATCGGCACTGGTATATGCACGCGTTGGCCAGTGGATACAGTATGACTATAACAATGCATACCACCCGACGGAGCAGGACGGCTCACCCGATGTCGATTTCTGGACACCGGAAAATCAGAATGCCAAATTCCCCCGCCCCGGTATTGCTTCACAGAACGATATGCCCGCCCTGGCATTTGAAAATGCATCATTTTTGAAGATCAAGGAGGTTACGCTTGCTTACAACCTGCCCAAGCCG
>JAFGVG010000185.1 GCA_016938095.1 Bacteroidales bacterium | reverse complement strand
GGCCTGTTCTTGTTATTGTTTTCGTTTTTTACGCACGCAATTTGCGTTGCGCAGGATGGTACTATTATGGAGGAAAAAAGCGGAAATCCTGTAATTTCCGGATGGTATGCCGATCCCGAAGGGATCATTTTCGGGGACAGGTATTGGATTTACCCCACTTATTCGGCGCCCTATGACCAGCAGGTGTATTTCGATGCCTTTTCTTCGTCGGATTTGGCGAAGTGGACCATCCACAGGAGAATTATAGATACCTCCGCTGTGAAGTGGGCACGGCGGGCATTGTGGGCACCAGCGATTGTGAAAAAGGATAAAAAGTATTTTCTTTTCTTTGGCGCCAACGATATTCAGCATAACCAGGAAATTGGCGGTATTGGTGTGGCAGTATCCGATAAACCTTCGGGTCCGTTTACCGACTACCTGGGGAAACCCCTGGTGGATCGGTTTCACAACGGAGCGCAACCCATTGACCAGTTTGTATTCAGGGATAAGGATGGAATCTATTACCTGATATACGGTGGCTGGAGGCACTGCAATATAGCAAAGCTTAAAGATGATTTTACCGGGTTCACTCCTTTTGAAAACGGAGAGGTGTTTAAAGAAATCACACCGGAGGGATATGTCGAGGGCCCCTATATGTTTATCCGGAACGGAAAGTATTATTTTATGTGGTCCGAAGGCGGGTGGACCGGCCCCGATTATTCGGTGGCCTACGCCACAGCAGATTCACCCTTTGGCCCATTCAGGCGTGTGGGAAAAATTCTACAGCAGAATCCCGAAATTGCCACCGGTGCCGGTCATCATTCCATTATGCACCATGAACAGCAGGATAAATGGTATATTGTTTATCATCGTAGGCCAAAGGGAGAGACCGATGCCAACCACCGGGTTACATGCATCGATGAGCTTAACTTTGATGCCGATGGGAACATCATGCCGGTGGTTATTACCAAAGATGGGGTAAGGCTGAATGCGCTGGATACGGAATAGTGTGCTTTATTAAGGGCAAAACATACTACTGTCATTTCTTCAGGGCTTGGTTTACCATACAGACAGGTCGGAAAATTGATTAGTTTTGACAGAAATTCTAAATGCCAGTTAGCTTCAAATATCTGAGCTATAGTATTATATGAGGGACACAGCAAAATTAAATATAAAAGAATTAGCAAGAAATCTTGACTTGTCTGTATCTACCGTATCCCGGGTATTGAATGGAAAAGCCAGGGCATACAGGATTAGTGAAGAAACACAGCAAAGGGTTAAGAAAGCTGCTGATGAATTGAATTATGTGCCCAACAGATTGGCCCGCAGCCTTAAACTTGATAAATCTGACACTATAGGATTGATTATCCCTGATATTGGCAATCCATATTTTGCAGAAATAGCAAAGAGCATTGAATCACAAGCCAGACAAAAAGGATATTCTATTATTTTATGTGATAGTGGTGATGACATATCTGCAGAAGAGGAATTATTAATGTTGCTCATGAGCCACAAAGTGGATGGGATAATTATTGCCCCTGTTGGTACAGAACAGAAACATATCGTTAATACTTTTCATTCAGCGTTACCCATTGTGATAATCGACCGTATTTTCCCCGGTTCCAACCTGCCATTTATTACGTCAGACAATTATCAGGGGGCTTTTGATGCCGTTAATCACCTGATTCTTAACGGACATAAAAGAATTGCCTGTATTCAGGGGATTGGCAATAGTCAGCCGAATATCGACAGGGTAAAAGGATATAAGGATGCCTTGAAAGCCAGCAACATCAAAATTGATAAAAAGCTTCTGGCAGGTGATTCCTTTACAAAGGATAACGGATATAAACAGGCGATCAGGTTGTTTGCAATGACCCCACCTCCAACAGCTATTTTTGCATTAAGCAACTTGATAGCGCTGGGAATCCTTGGGGCAGCAAATGATTGCAATCTGAATATACCGGAGGATTTTTCATTGATTGCTTTTGATGAACAACCCTATTCAGAATACCTCAGTACGCCAATGACTACCATTAACCAGCAAAAAGATGAAATGGGCAGGCAGGCTGTCGATTACATTATGGCCTGTATCGGGAATAAGGGCAAAATAGCCACTGTATCGGTGAAATTGAAAACCAATTTAATTCCACGCAGGTCTGTTAAAAACATTGGTCTGAATGCTTTGTGAGATCCGGTGCTCTTTCCTTACTTTATTAAAAATTATAAATGAAATGTTCGTTTTTTTTATTATTTTGCGCAAACGTTTGTCCTAACTAATACCTTAATATCATGATAATTGTTCAATCGTATGGAATGGCGGTGGTATTGTGCATAATAACGATGTTATGCTGGGGTTCATGGGCCAATACCCAAAAATTGGCCTCAAAAAAATGGGCTTTTCAGTTATTTTACTGGGATTATAGTTTAGGTGTATTGTTATTTTCCATCCTACTCGCTTTTACGGCAGGAAGCAGCGGAGATGCCGGTAGAAGTTTTGTCGAGGATTTGGTTCAGGCTGATTTCAGGTCTTTTGGCATGGCTTTTTTGGGTGGGGTAGTTTTTAATCTGGCCAACATTCTGCTGGTTATAGCCATTGCAATAGCCGGAATGGCAGTCGCTTTTCCGTTAGGAATTGGTCTGGCATTGATAATTGGCGTTATTGCAAATTATTCAGCTAATCCTTTGGGCAATCCTTATTTGCTGTTTGGAGGAGTAGTTCTCATTATGCTGGCTATCCTTTTTGATGCCATGGCTTATGGAAAAAAAGCGAAAGGCGTGAACAGATCTTCTGCAAAGGGTATTGTAATATCCATAGTGGGTGGCGTATTGATGGGTTTTTTCTATCGTTTTGTGGCTGATTCAATTTCAACTGATTTTGCTTTGCCTGAGCCAGGCAAGTATACGCCCTACACGGCCACTGTTGTATTTGCTGTCGGACTGTTCCTTTCCAATTTTATATGGAATACCGTGGCAATGTACAGGCCTATTTCCGGTGAACGGGTTACCTACGGTAATTATTTTAAACCCGGCAATCCAAAACTGCACCTTATAGGCATTCTTGGTGGTGTTATCTGGAGTTTAGGTATGTCGTTGAATATCCTGGCCTCCGGTCAGGCAGGATTTGCGATAAGCTATGGTTTGGGTCAGGGTGCTACCTTAATTGCGGCTCTTTGGGGGGTATTTATATGGAAAGAATTTGCAGGGACAAAGGGCGTAAAGGGATTGCTCCTGCTGATGTTCTTTCTCTATCTGGCGGGACTGATAACCATAATTATAGCAAGGATATATTAATGGGACCTTATACGAAACCGAAGATTGTGGTAGTTGGTAGTTCCAATACCGACATGATCATTAAAGTACCCAGAATTCCAATGCCTGGTGAAACCATATTGGGCACTGGTTCTTTTGTTATCCAGGGCGGAAAGGGGGCAAACCAGGCAGTTGCTGCAGCACGTGCAGGTGGTGATGTGACTTTTTTAGCATGTGTTGGAAACGATTCGTTTGGTATTCAGGCATTGGAAGCATATAAAAATGAAGGTATCAATACCGATTATATTAAAAAAGCTGAAGGTATTCCAACCGGAATGGCTTTAATCAATGTTTCGGATTCAGGCGAAAACAGTATTTCGGTTGCGCCAGGAGCAAATAGCTTATTGATGCCGGAGGATATTGATGCGGCTGAGCATATTATTGAATCTGCCTCTGTTCTGCTCATGCAATTGGAAATTCCATTAACAACTGTTGAGTATGTGGCTGAAATGGCATTAAAGAAAAATATTCCCTTAATATTAAATCCGGCACCTGCTCAACAGCTTGCGAGCTCACTGCTGGGGAAAATAACAGTTCTGACACCAAATGAGCACGAAGCAAAATGGCTTACTGATAAGTCAGATGAAGATTTGAGTACAGAAGAAATTGCCGAATGCCTCCGTGGGAAAGGGGCGCGTGGAGTTGTTATTACGCTTGGAGGGAAAGGTGCGTATTTTTCAAGTGCAGCAGAACAGGGATCTGTGTCGGGCGAAGAAGTTAAAGTCGTTGACACTACGGCTGCCGGTGATACATTTAATGGTTATTTTGCTGTTGGAATGGCAAAAGGCATGTCGCTGCAGAAATCTGTTGAACTGGCGAATAAAGCTGCTGCTATTTCGGTTACACGCATGGGAGCACAACCTTCGATTCCGTTTTTCCATGATTTCAAAAACTAAATACCAAACAATTGTTATGAAACCTTCTACTACTTCATTCATTGGCACCTATAACGGTAAGGTTATCGTGCTTATCCTGACTATGGCAATTGCATATTATTCCTGTACAAGCTATTCACCAGGCCTTAAAGGATCTGATAAACCGGGCCATCCTGAACAAGTCACAATGACCAGAACGGAATTGGCTGATAAAATAAAAGGTGGCTGGGCGGGTCAGGTAATTGGGTGTACTTATGGAAGTGCCACCGAATTCAGATTTAATGGCACTATGATAAATGATTATACCCCCATAAGATGGGACTCAAGCCTTATGCTTTGGTGGTATCAGAATGCTCCGGGGTTATACGATGACATCTATATGGATTTGACTTTTGTTGATGTATTTGAAAGAATGGGATTGGATGCCCCTGCAAAGGCGCATGCTGAAGCTTTTGCGCATGCCGACTACCAGTTGTGGCATGCAAACCAGGCAGCAAGGTACAATATTCTCAATGGAATATACCCTCCTGAATCGGGTTACTGGGAAAATAACCCCCATGCAGATGATATAGATTTTCAGATTGAGGCTGACTTTATTGGGTTAATGTCACCCGGGATGGTAAATTCCGCTGCTACAATAGCAGATAAAATTGGTCATATTATGAATTATGGTGATGGATGGTATGGAGGTGTTTATGTTGCTTCTATGTATACCCTGGCTTTTTATTCAAATGATATAGAATTTATTGTCAAAGAGGGGTTGGAAATAATTCCGGAAGAAAGTCAGTTTTTCCAATGTATTCATGATGTTATTAATTGGTATTATGAATTTCCGGAGGACTGGAAACGGACCTGGTTTGAGGTTCAGCGAAAATGGTCACAGGACATTGGATGCCCCGACGGAGTATTCCGAAGTTTTAACATCGACGCAAAAGTAAATGCTGCTTATATCGTAATCGGTTTATTATACAGTGGAGGCGATTTTGGTAAGGCCATTGACATTAGTACGCGCTGTGGACAGGATTCGGATTGCAATCCGGCCAGTGCGGCGGGTATTATTGGTACCATGATAGGATACAGCAATATCCCTGATTATTGGAAACAAGGGATTGATAAAGTTGAGGACCAGGATTTCAGGTATACAAGCATGTCATTAAATGAGGTCTATCAACTAGGGTTAAAACACGCCCTTGAAATGATTCAGCGAAACGGAGGCACAATCAATGATAACGACATTGTGATAAAAACCCAGCAACCGAAAAAGGTACTGCTGGAAATAGGTTTTAAAGATCATTTTCCTGTTTCACAACTAGATTTCGATGGTGAAAAGCAAAGACTCCAACCTGGAAATGAAACCTATTCTTTGATGGTTTCAGGCAATGGATTTACCATTTCAGGTTCAGCACAAAAGGCAGATGCGAAAATGGAGGACAGAACGCTTGAAATTGAGGTTTATATTGATGGTAAATTGAACGAAGTGGTTAAAATGCCCACAAACTTTCGGACGCGGAAACACGATGTTACCTGGAAGTTCAATTTGCCCGACAAAGCGCATGATATAAAACTAAAATTGCTTAATGCAAAACAGGGGTATTTTGTAAACCTTGAAAGATGTATTGTTTATGCTCACAATACCAGTTCTTCACATTAAAACTGATTAGGTTTGGGATTACTGGCGTGATCCGCAGTGGGGTATCCTTGCAAAAGAAAATAAATTCCCGCCATCGCTTCGCGCTGATCCTCACCATCGCTTCGCGCTGGGGGGATTGATTTCTGGGATTACTGGCGTGATCCGCAGTGGGGTATCCTTGCAAAAGAAAATAAATCCCCGCCATCGCTTCGCGCTGATCCTCACCATCGCTTCGCGCTGGGGGGATTGATT
>JAFGVG010000184.1 GCA_016938095.1 Bacteroidales bacterium | reverse complement strand
GCAGGCGAAGTGCATGCCATCATGGGCCCGAACGGATCGGGTAAAAGCACCCTGGCAGCAGCGCTTGCCGGCAGGGAACTGTTTGAAATAACCAGTGGCTCGGTAACCTTTATGAACGAGGACCTGCTCGAACTCAGTCCCGAAGACCGCGCCCGTAAAGGATTGTTTTTAGGTTTCCAGTACCCTGTTGAAATCCCGGGTGTTTCCATTGTCAATTTTATGAAAACAGCCATCAACGAACAGCGCAAATTCAAAGGCCTTGACCCCATATCGGCTGCCGAATTTCTGAAACTTATGCGCGACAAAAAAGAGCTCGTCGGCTTTACTTCGAGCCTCACCAACCGTTCGGTAAACGAAGGCTTCTCCGGCGGTGAAAAAAAGAAAAACGAGATCTTCCAGATGGCCATGCTCGAACCTGTACTGGCCATACTCGACGAAACCGATTCGGGACTCGATATTGATGCCCTCAAAACCGTTGCCAACGGGGTGAATCAGCTTCGCAGACCACACAACGCCACCATCGTCATCACCCATTATCAACGGTTGCTCGAGTATATTGTACCCGATTATGTGCATGTGCTGTACAAAGGGAAAATTGTGAAATCGAGTGGAAAGGAACTGGCCCTGGAGCTTGAAGAAAAAGGATACGACTGGATTAAAACCGAAAACGATTAAAGGCAGGCGCTTATGAACAACACGTTAACCCCGGTTACCCTCACCGGACAAATGATAAGCCTTTTCGAACAACAAAGCCAGTGGCTCGCCGCGCATTCCGGTGAAATAATAAACCGCCACCGGATAAAAGCGCTGGACGACTTCAGCCGGCTGGGTATTCCCACGCAAAAAAATGAAAATTACCGTTACACACCGCTCGAAAAATACTTCCTTGGGGATTATTCCGAATCGAACGAAAATCCTTTCCCTGTAAATGTCGGGGATATATTCCAATGTGATGTTCCGGAACTCGATACCCAGGTGATATTGGTGCACAACGGACATTATTCACCCTCCAACCGGCCGGATGCACTGCCAAAAGGAATGCTAGTCTGCGGGCTCAGCGAAGCCTCGGTTAAGTACCCGGAACTCTTTGAAAAGCACTACGGAAAGTATGCCGATACTTCCACCGACGGCCTGGTGGCATTGAACACCCTGTTCGCTTACGACGGCGTGTTCATTTACCTGCCCCCCGGAACAACCATGGAAAAACCCCTTCAGGTAATCAACCTCAGCCACGCTTTCCACAACCAGCGAATTACGCGGCGTAACCTCATTATTGCCGATGAAAACACTTCGGCAAACCTGGTTGTGTGCGACCATACCCTGTGCAGCAAGCAATTCCTGTCGAATACCCTTACCGAAATTTACACGGGGCCAAACGCCAGCGTAAATTTCAACCGGCTGCAGAACGAGAACAGCCTGTCGACCCAGCTCAACAATCTTTTTGCTTACCAGTCGGCCAACAGCCACCTTACCTTTAACAGTATATCTCTTCACGGCGGCCTCATTCGTAACAATTTCTACGTCACCATGGGCGGTCCGCATGCCGAAGCTTTTCTTAATGGTCTCTTCCTTTGCGACGATTCGCAGCATGTGGCTAACTATATACTGGTCGACCATGCCAGCCCGCACTGCACATCAAGTCAGCTTTTCAAGGGAATACTCCGCGACAATGCCACCGGATCGTTCAACGGCAAAATACTGGTGCGGAAAGATGCGCAGAAAACCCAGGCCTATCAGAAAAATAATAACATGCTCCTTTCCGATACCTCCCGGATGAATACCAAACCGCATCTCGAAATATATGCCGACGACGTGAAATGTAGTCATGGAGCAACGGTTGGACAAATTGACAAAGAAGCCATGTTCTATTTACGGTCACGCGGTATCAGTTACGATGAGGCCCGGCACCTGCTGATGTATGCCTTTGCCAACGAAATAGTCAGTCTCATTACCATACCTGTACTTCAAAGCAGGATTATTGATCTGGTAGACAAACGTCTGCGAAACGAAATAGCCCGTTGCGCCGAATGCAAAGCAAATTGCGGATAATCTTCTGATAAACAATGGAATTTAATATACAACAAGTCCGTAACGATTTTCCCATTCTCAGCCGCCAGGTTTACGGAAAGCCCCTGGTATATCTCGACAATGGAGCCACCACCCAGAAACCCCGTGTGGTGATCGATTGCATCAACAATTACCATACATCATTGAACAGCAGCATCCATCGCGGCGTGCATTTCCTCAGCGATCAGGCCACCGAAGCCTTTGAAAACGCCCGCGAAACCGTACGCCGGTTCATCAATGCCCGTCACGCCCACGAGGTGATTTTCACCCCGGGCACCACCGCAGCCATCAACAACCTTGCCTTCGCGTTCGGTGAACGATATATTGCCCCCGGTGACGAAATCATCGTCACCGAAATGGAGCACCATGCCAACATTGTGCCCTGGCAAATGCTGTGCGAACGCAAACAAGCGCGGCTGAAAGTGATCCCCTTCACCGACCAGGGTCTGCTGCAAACCGAAACCCTGCAACAGCTGATCAATGATAAAACAAAGCTCATTGCTGTCATTCATGTGTCCAACACCCTCGGAACCGTAAATCCCGTTGCAGACATCATCTCCCTTGCGCACCGGCACAGTATTCCCGTGCTGGTTGATGGTGCCCAGTCGGTTCAACACCTCTCCATTGATGTAAGTAAAACCGACTGCGACTTCTTTGTGTTCAGCGGTCACAAAGCCTACGGACCAACCGGTATCGGGGTGCTTTATGCCAAAGAAAAATGGCTCGAAGAAATGCCTCCTTTTCAGGGCGGGGGCGAAATGGTAGATGTAGTTACCTTCGAAAAAACAACCTGGAATGAATTACCTTTTAAATTCGAGGCCGGCACCCCCAATTACATAGGAGCCATTGCCCTGGCGGAAGCACTGAAATACCTGACCTCACTGGGAGCCGGCAATATTTTGGAGTACGAACACCAATTGCTCAGATACGGCACTGAAAAGCTGCTGGCACTGGGCTATGTTACCCTATACGGTAGCGCGCCCGATAAAAGTTCCATTCTGTCGTTCAACATCAACGGCGTGCATCCTTACGATGCCGGTATGGTGCTTGACAAGGCAGGTATTGCCGTACGAACCGGAACCCACTGTGCCCAGCCTGTTATGCAGCATTTCGGTATCGATGGAACCATAAGGGCATCCCTGGCCCTTTACAATACAACCGACGAATTAGACATCCTGGCCGACACCCTTCAAAAAGTGAAAACCATGTTTGGCTGATTTTCTGACTGCCGGCATGGTTTTAGCCATACGTTTCCTATCTTTGCAACCAAAACGGGTTCTAATTGTTAAAGTAATAACGCGTGAAAACTATACACGACATTCAGGAAGAGATAGTGAGTGAATTTGAGGCGTTTGACGACTGGATGGACAAGTACAACTACCTGATTGAGCTGAGTCGCGATCTGCCGGCCATCGACACCAGGTACAAGGTTACAGAAAACCTTATCAACGGTTGCCAGTCGAAAGTCTGGCTGAATGGCGAATACGAGAATGGCATCATCCGGTTTACAGCCGACAGCGATGCCATCATCACCAAAGGAATAGTATCGCTGCTCATACGTGTTTTATCGGACCGTACGCCAAAAGAAATCATCGATGCCGATCTGGAATTCATCGACCGCATTGGCCTCAGGCAGAATCTTTCCCCTACCCGGTCAAACGGTTTGCTTTCCATGATAAAGCAGATGAAGCTATACGCCCTGGCATACCAGGCCAGGTATGAAAAGATGAATGAATAATCTGCCCCCCGGCACCCGTTAATTAACAATGCCATGGAAGAAAACATATTATCACTCGAAATGGAGATTGTTAACGTGCTGAAAAACGTTTTCGATCCTGAAATTCCGGTAAACATATACGACCTGGGACTGGTTTACGATATTCAAACCGACGAAAGCAAAAAGGTAAGCATTACCATGACCCTTACGGCCCCCAATTGTCCGGTTGCCGATTCGCTCCCCGAAGAAGTGAAGACAAAGGTAATGGAAATTCCCGGCGTAACCGGTGCCGAAGTCAACGTTGTCTTCGATCCGCCCTGGGACCAGTCGATGATGTCCGAAGAGGCCATGTTCGACCTGGGGATGCTGTAAAAGAATGCCTTTTTTTAAAAAAACTTTTATACTATATTTGCGTAAATGTTATGCGTATGAAACGAATTTTACCCTTAGCTGCCATTTTCATTTGTTGGGCTGCAACAGCCATGGGAAGTGAATTTCCTCCCTATGGCAATACGCATCCGGTTGCGCCTTTCTTTGCCGGATTCAGTCAGGAACAGCCCGAAAAAACCGTCGAAATTTTTCCCAATCCCGTATACGAAGGTCGTATTACCATTAAGTCCGAAGAAAGTTTCCGTTCCGTTCAGGTGATGAATATCACCGGTGAGCTGGTTGTTAACCGCGAATATCCCCTTGGCACACAAACAGAGGTGATTGAGCTCGAAAACCTTGAAAAAGGTATTTACCTGGTGCGCATCGGGTTCGAAGGCAAGGTTACCCACACCGAAAAGATAATGGTGAAATAAACCCCGTCTTACGCCCTGAACATAAAGTACACCGCCCCAACCATACACAAACCTGCCCATAAATAATTCATTTTCATGGGCTCTTTCAAATACAGTATACTAAAAGGGATAAAAACCGAAAGGGTGATCACCTCCTGAATAATTTTAAGCTGACCTACCGAAAGTTGTGAACTGCCAATCCGGTTGGTAGGTACCTGAATGATGTATTCAAACAAAGCAATGCCCCAGCTAAGCAGCGCCGCCAGAAACCAGTGGCTGGTTTTCATGTTTTTAAGGTGTCCGTACCAGGCAAAGGTCATGAACAAATTACTAAAGGTAAGCCCGACAATAACGGTGATGATGGTTCGCATGGAATGAAAAAGGTAATTGTGATTTGATGGCGCAATGTTAACGCAAAATCAGCAAAAAAGTTACTTGCTCAAATTCCAAATAATATTATCTTTGCGCCAGGTTCCTTAACATATTTGCTTATCCAGAAAGGTGGAGGGTACGGCCCTGTGAAACCTTAGCAACCCTTTTGTCACGTTGGCAGAAGAAGGTGCTAACTCCTGCTCCGGGCATCCGGAGAAAGATAAGTCGGAAAACATCAGCAATCTCTTTCGGCTTATTGGAAGGGATTTTTTTATTTTACTGCGGAACGCTCTGCCTGACTGGTTCATTTTAACACAAAATTGTATGAAGAGAAATATCAGACTGGGCGTATTTGGCTTTGGATGTGTCGGACAAGGACTTTACAGTGTATTGAATCAAACCAGGGGCATCCGGGCCGAAATCAAAAAAATCTGCATCAAGCATCCCGACAAGCAACGACCGCTAGACGCATCGCTTTTCACCACCAACCGCGATGAAATACTCAACGATCCCGAAATTGATGTGATAGTGGAACTCATCAGCGAGGTGGATGCGGCCTACGAAATTGTCGCCACTGCCCTTAAAAACCGGAAAGCAGTGGTTTCGGCCAACAAAAAAATGATCGCCGAACACTTTCCCGAATTGCTCAGGTTACAGCAACAGTACCAGACACCGTTTTTGTACGAGGCCTCTTGCTGTGCCAGCATTCCCGTGCTGCGTAACCTCGAGGAATATTACGATAACGACTTGCTGACCAGCATCGAAGGCATCCTCAACGGATCCACCAATTACATCCTCAGTCACATCTTCGAAAACAACAAAAATTTTGACGAAGCGCTGAAAGATGCACAACAATTGGGATATGCCGAAGCGGATCCCTCTCTCGACGTCGATGGGTACGATGCCAAATACAAATTGCTGATCATATTACTGCATGCTTTCGGTATTTTACTAAAGCCCGCCGATATATTTAATTATGGTATAGGGCGGATTAAAGATGCCGATATCCGCTATGCCCGTGAGAAGAATGCACGCATCAGGCTCATTGCCAGGTGTGCCAAAAGCAACAGCCACGTTTATGCATACGTCATGCCTGCTTTTGTGCAACAGGCCGATACACTCAATAAGGTGAATTACGAATACAACGGACTGCTTATCGAGGGGGCCTTTTCGGAACACCAGTTTTTTATGGGCAAAGGTGCCGGCGGAAATGCAACCGGCTCAGCCGTTTTGTCCGATATATCGGCCCTCACCTACGATTACCGTTACGAGTACAAAAAGCTGCAGCAACAGCTTAACCTTGCCTATTCGTGCAACCACCTCCTCGAAGTTTTCGTGAGCTATGTTCCCGGGGCAAAACCTCCCTGCGAAGATTTTTCGTCCATTTCTGCGGTTCACGAATCGGTTGATTTTAATTACCTCATTGGAACCATTAACCTCGAAAAGCTCATGCAATCGGCCTGGGTCAACAATCCTTCGGTAAGCATATTGCTCACCTGCAACGGGTAATTTAAAGACTGAAAAATATCATTCGTTGCTGTTGGTTATGAGAATAAAATTTATATAAATTTACCCCCAGTAGTGGTACTAATATAAATCACCTGTAATACCGTGGGAAAAAAGAGAATAATAAAATCATATGAGCAACTCTCGGAGGAGATGGTCGAAAAACTGAAGGAGAAATATCCCGACGGATACGAGGACCGCACCATCACTTTTACCAACCCCAGGGGGGAGATCGAAGTGGCCATTCCATTTGAAACGGAGGATATTTACTACCTTATTAAATTACCAAGGGTGAGTCCTGCTGAAGAGGAGGAAGAAAGCGAATCTTCATCGTTCGATGAATTCGATAATTTCGAAAGCCTTGAAATCGGTGACGACGTTGCCGAAGATGAGGAATAGCCGTATACCTCCCCACCAGGCCGGCAAGCCAGTTTACAATCCCCAGTTGATCGTCTCCAATCCGTGTCGGGACAAAATTTCATTTGTCTTTGAAAAATGTCTGCATCCGAAAAAGCCATTATAGGCCGAATAAGGTGAAGGATGTGCAGCCTTGAGTACATAATGCCGATTGGTATCGATGAGGCTTTCTTTTTCCTGCGCAAACTTTCCCCAAAGCAGGAAAACCAATCCGACCCTTTTTTGGGATAATTGCTGAATAACTGTGTTGGTAAAAGTTTCCCAACCTTTCCGCTGATGCGAACCGGGTTGATTGGCTCTTACCGTAAGGGTGGCGTTGAGCAGGAGCACGCCCTGTCGTGCCCATTTTTCGAGGTTGCCATGCCCCGGCACCGGCAAACCCAGGTCGCGTTCTATCTCCTTGAAGATATTCACCAGCGAAGGCGGAGGATTGATTCCGGCAGGTACCGAAAAACAAAGGCCGTGTGCCTGACCCTCTCCGTGATAGGGATCCTGCCCAAGAATGACCACCCTTACCTGGTCGAAAGGGGTCAGCCGAAAAGCATTAAAAATAAGTCCACCCGGAGGATAAACCGTGTACCGCGACTTTTCTTCCACCAGGAATTCTTTCAGGCCGACAAAATAGGAACTGGCAAACTCATCCTTAAGCACTTCCTTCCAGCTGGGCTCTATTTGCGGGTTTACTTCCATTTTAAATGCTGTTGAAACGAAACACATATTGCCTGAAAAAAGCTTTCTGCTGATTTAACAAGCCACCCTTGTCGCGTTGGGTTAAAAATAGCAAAAGATTTCTTATTTTTGATCAGTCACCAATTTGCAGGACCATGTCGATAATAAAAAAATGGTCGGTTATACCATTTTTATTGCTTGCTGTTTTAGGGATAGCCCTCATAGCCTACTTTGCCTTGCGTAAGCCTTCGGGACTTGCCGAACCCCTGAAGGCAATACCCGTTGATGCATCGGTGGTGGTTAAGATTAACGATTTCGAAGGCTTATTTCAGAAGCTCGCGGGCCGGAACCAGCTCTGGGCCGAAATGTGCAACATTGCCGATATCAACCGGATCAACCTGCAGTTTAAATTTCTCGATTCACTTTACCGGAACCAATCCGAAGCCAGGGCCATATTGGAAAACACCCCTTCTTTTCTTTCACTGCATTTCTCGGGCAGGGATAAAATAAGTGTGCTGCATGCCTTTCAATTGCCGCACCGGTATGGTCCGAAAAAGGCCATTAACCTCATCCACCAGCTGATTGTTAACAACGGCACCATTAAAACACGGAACTACGAAGGTTTGGAGATACACGAAGTGGCCCTGCTCAACAAGCAGACGGTGCAAAACTTTTCCTTCTCGGTTTACCGCGATATTTTAATGATCAGCTTTTCAACCGTACTGCTCGAAGATGCCATCCGGCAGCTCATCAACAACGAATCGCTTCACAAACTAAGCGGTTTCGCCGAAATATATGCCACTGCCGGTAAAAATGTCGATGCCAATGTTTTCATCAATTTCAGACAGTTGCCCCGCAGCCTGTCGGTATTTGTAAAAACCGATTTCAAATCCGAGGTCCGTTCGTTCAACCAGTTCGCCGACTGGGCCGAAATGGATGTCAACCTGCTCACCGACATGATATTGTTCAACGGCTTTGTCACCCCGCCCGATTCCACAACCTCCGTGGCATCGCTGATGCTGAACCAGGCTCCGCAACGTTTCACCGCTGACGAAGTGCTGCCTGCCTCCCTGGCTTCCTTTCTTACCATCGCTGTTTCCGATGCCGGTGCCTATATGGAGGACTATCGTTCGCTGCTCAGGGAACAAGGAAAACTTACCGGTTATCAGAATACGATTAGCTCACTTAACAATGCCTATGGCACTGATTTTCCGGACGATTTCACCAACCTTATTGATAAGGAAATAACCCTTGGTTTCGATGCCGGTGCCACAGAGGGCATAACCCCTGCCGTGTACTTTGTAATGCGTGTGAAAAGCAAAACCCAGGCCGAAGAAAAGTTGCGCGAAATACTGACAAAGCTAGCCAAAGCTGAATCAAAACCGGTCTCCGCCTATACCGTTAATTTCAGGCTCGATGCCGACCTGTCGTATCCCATTTACCACCTGCCCGTTAAAAAACTGGTTTCCAAAATATTCGGTAATCTGTATGCCGCTCTCGACGACCACTATTATACGGTACTCGACAATTACGTTGTCTTTTCGGGATCGGTGGAATCGGTTAAGTCGCTGATCCACCAGTATGTGCTCAACAAAACCCTTCAGTACGATCCCGCCTACAAGTCGTTCAAAAACAACCTTACACCCCGGTCAAACCTTGTTTTTTACAGCAACCTGGGCAAAGGCAGGAATTTTTTCGATACCTATCTCATCCAACCCCTATCGGATGCCTGGGAAAAATACCTGCCGGTATTTCAGAAAGTACAGGTAGCCGGCTTTCAGCTGAATGCCAGCAACAATATGCTTTACGCCAATGCTTTTGCCAAATACCTCGGATCATTCCGCACAGCCACCCAAACCGTTTGGGAAAGCAAGCTCGACACGCTGACCGATTTCAAGCCCGTTTTTGTAGTAAACCACAACACACGGGAGAACGAAGTTTTTGTTCAGGATCTGCAAAACAATATTTACCTCATCAACCAGGCAGGACGGGTTTTATGGAAAATCAAACTTCAGGAGCGTATTAACAGTGAAGTATTTCAGATCGACTATTTCCGTAACGGAAAGCTTCAATTGCTTTTCAGCACACGTAGCGAACTTTACCTGATCGACCGTAAAGGCAATTATGTCGAAAAATACCCTGTCAAGCTGCGTGCACCGGCGACCTGCGGTGTTTCGGCGTTCGATTACGATAACAACCGCGATTACAGGCTCTTCATTGCCTGCGACGATCGGCATGTATACGCTTATACCAAAGAAGGGAACCTGTTGCAGGGATGGGAATTCGGCACAGCCGAAAGTGAGGTCACACAACCGGTGAACCATTTCCGTATAGGCGACAAGGACTTTCTGGTTTTCGGCGACCGGTACAAAACCTATATACTCGACCGGCGGGGAAAAACAAGGGTCAGCACCAGCGCTTTCTTCGAGCGTTCACCATACAACAATTACTGGCTCGATCTGCCACCTGCCGGCCAAAGCCCCGCACTGGTCACCACCGATACCACCGGACAGGTGTATTTCATTGGTTTCAACGGACAGGTAAAGACGGTTAAACCACCCGACCCATTTACCGGGCAACATTATTTCGGTTACACCGACCTCAACGGCGACCGCAAAGGCGAATTCATCTACGTGCAGGACAAGAAGCTCACGGTTTATAACCACGATTTTTCGGGATTGTTTACCTATACTTTTCAGACTCCGGTTTTGTCACGGCCCCAGGTATACCAGTTTTCAGCCACCGATTACAAACTGGGCGTGGTATCGCGCAACGAAAACCGTATTTACCTGTTTAACAACAATGGTGATCTGTACAACGGATTTCCATTACAGGGCAATACACCTTTTTCAATCGGACAGTTCGGTGATACCCTGTCGCGTTTTAACCTGATTGTCGGCAGCAGCGACAATTTTCTTTACAATTACCGGGTGAAGTGACGACCAACGGACAACATGGGTACGTGGTTTATTGTACTGATTTTCTTTGTCCTATAGGGTTATTGAAACCTGCGTAATGGGTGCTGAGCAATAATTTTTATGAAAAAAATCAGGTGAGGGGAAACATTCTTTCGGGTTTTAAGTATAATAAGGGAAATTTGTGAAAAGTTTATTAACAGATTAGTGTTAATTTTGATTTGCGGTTAAACAATATTTTTGCTTATTTTACCTTTTATGTAGGCGTTTTATGGCCAACAGAGGCATGATTAATTAAGCAGAAAAGGAAAACATGAAAAAATTAATAATAGTCTTTTATGCTCTTGCCACAGGCATCAGCGGCTTTTCACAGCAAGAAAGACAGGTAAGCCATTATATGTACGACCACGTTTCCATCAATCCCGGTTCAGCAGGCAGCATCGATATGGTGTCGGCCCATGCCATTATCAGGCAGCAATGGGCAGGTATCGAAGGTGCGCCAACCGACTTCATTCTCAACCTGAGCGCTCCTTTTAAGCTCGGCAGCACCCATCATGGTGCAGGGTTGTCGGTTTGGAGAGACGAGCTGGGATTTAACCAGGATATCGATCTCACTGCTTCCTATGCTTACCAGTTCTCTGTAGGAGGCGGTCGACTGGGCCTTGGAATCAGCGGAATTTTTATCAACCGCGAAATCAATGCCGAATGGAACCCTGTGCACACCTCCCCCGACGACGATATGGCCATACCTTCCAACGAAGAAAATGATTTTGCCATTGACCTGGGAGCAGGTTTGTTTTACCAGACCGATGAACTCTATGTTGGACTTTCGTCGACCCGCCTGCTCGAAAGCAGTTTTGAATATCAAAAATCCACCTCCGGTACCGGGGTAACCAAAGAAACCCTCAAACGACAATTTTACCTTACCGCCGGTTATACCCTGCCACTGCCCAACCCATCTCTCGAATTTCTACCCTCGGTTTTCGTTACCTCCAGCCTCGATATAACAAAAATTGACCTGAATGCCACCCTCTTATACAATAAAAAGTTTTGGGCCGGCGTTTCCTATAGGGTCGGTTCAGATGTAGTGGGTATGCTCGGGATCAACGTCTTCAACGGCGTGAAAATTGGTTATGCGTACGATTTTCAAACCTCGGCGCTCTCAAATACATCAAAGGGATCTCATGAAGTGCTGATTGGGTATAGCTTTAACGTGGGAATTGATAAAATTCCGCAAAAATATAAAAGCATAAGGTATCTTTAAGAAAATATTTACGTAAAGAATATAAACGGCTCCATAATTCGGATAAACATCATTGAGTATGAAAAAGTTACTTTCTTTAGGATTTGTGTTCGCACTGTTTATTATCAGTAGCTGCTCCACACCTGGCTCCTCCGGTGAGTTGACTGGCGTTGAAGGAAGGCCAAAAGCCTATCAGGAAGGCGAACCCTTTGGAATGATCTTTGTACCCCAGGGAAGTTTTAACATGGGAATCAACGATCAGGAAGTTGCCTGGGCACAGTCGTCACAAACCAAAACGGTTACTGTTGAACCCTTTTGGATGGATGAAACGGAAATCACCAACAACGAATACAGGCAATTTGTATTCTGGGTGCGCGATTCCATCATGCGCCGGTTATTGGGTGAACAGCTCGATGACTATGTGATCACCGAAGATGAATTTGGCAACCCCATCGAACCCCCGGCCATTAACTGGGATGCACGTATCGATATGCGCGATGAGGAAGTCAACGAAATTCTCAGCGAAATGTACCTGAACCAACAGGAGCGTTTCTACAACAAAAAGGAAATCGATACCCGGAAACTCAATTACGAGTATTTTTGGATCGATCTCAAACAGGCTTCGCGCAAGCCCAACCGTTACAATTTCGACACCAAGAAATACGAAGGTTTCATTGTTGACAACCAGGGCGAGAAAATCGAGATCAGGGACCGTTCCTCATTCGTCATCCGCGATGTGGTTAATGTTTATCCCGATACCCTGGTTTGGATAGCCGACTTCACCTATTCATTCAACGAGCCCATGACCACGATGTACTTCTGGCATCCCTCGTACGATAATTATCCGGTGGTTGGTGTTTCCTGGAAACAGGCTACCGCATTCTGCATCTGGAGATCCATGTACCTGAACGCTTCCCTGCGTGCCAGCGGACAACCCGGTGCACACGATTACCGCCTGCCCACCGAGTCGGAATGGGAATATGCTGCCCGTGGCGGTCTCGAAAACTCCATGTATCCCTGGGGCGGTTACTATACCCGAAATAAAGACGGCTGTTTTCTGGCCAACTTCAAACCTTTACGCGGTAACTATGCCGACGATGGCGGCGTAACCACCGTACCTGTCGGAACCTACCAACCTAATGAGTACGGCCTGTACGATATGTCGGGTAACGTAGCCGAATGGACCATCACCGCATACGACGAATCATCCTACGCATTTTCGCACGACCTTAATCCCGATTACCGTTACGACGCTAAACCAAACGATCCTCCGGTGATGAAAAGAAAAGTAATCCGTGGCGGATCATGGAAAGATATCGCTTATTTCATGCAGAACGGTACACGTACATACGAATACCAGGATACAACTAAATCCTACATTGGCTTCCGTTGCGTACGGCCGATACTGGGAGGAATCTAATAATACCTTTTCTTATCTACACAATTAAACGCTACTAATACCATGGCAAGGCTAACAGAGATTGTCGAAAGTTCAGGCTGGAAAAAATTCATGGCCAAATTATACGGTTGGGGAGCTTCAATCGTAATCATCGGGGCACTCTTCAAAATCAACCACTGGAACGGTGCTACACTCATGCTCGCAGTCGGTATGTTCACCGAAGCAATCATTTTCTTCTTCTCTGCTTTCGAACCGTTGCACGAAGAGCTTGACTGGACCCTGGTTTACCCCGAGCTGGCCGGAATGACCGAACAAGACGAAATGGAAGAAATGAAGGAACTCGGTTCCGGATTCGGCGGAAGGCCCGTTGAACGTATCGAAAATCTTCTGGGAGAAGCCAGTATCAACGAAGATACCCTTAAAAACATTGGTTCGGGCTTGCAGAAATTGAACGTTGCCGCTTCAGGCATTGCCGATCTGACCGGAGCCACCGCTACCACAAAGGAATTTCTTGCAAACCTGCAGAATGCTGCCAGTTCCGTTGGCGGTATGAACGAGACCTACAACACCACCGTTCAGTCGATTAAGGAATCGGCCTCCTCACTGGCAACAGCATACCTGGCCTCCGCCGAACAGGTGGCCAAGTCGGGTACCGAAGTGGCCGGATCATACCAGAAAATTGCCGAAACCCTTAAAGGCGAGCATGAAATGATCGCCCAAAGCGGCAAAACCCACGAGCAACACCTCGAATCGCTCAACAAAAACCTGTCGGCCCTCAATGCTGTTTATGAATTACAGGTTAAGGAAGGCAGTAACCACCTGAAAAATTCACAGCAGGTGTATACAGGTATCGAGGATATGATCGCCAAACTCAAAGATTCGATCGACGAAACCAACCGCTATAAGGAAGAAGTGGTTAAACTCCGCGATAACCTG
>JAFGVG010000183.1 GCA_016938095.1 Bacteroidales bacterium | reverse complement strand
TATTCTTTCAAACTCGCGTTGCTGAATAACGCGCAACAGTTTCACCTGGGTTGACATGGGCAGATCACCAATTTCGTCCAGAAAAATTGTGCCGCCTTCTGCAGCTTCGAACCTTCCCTTACGCAGTATATGGGCGCCGGTGAAAGCGCCCTTTTCATGTCCGAACAACTCACTTTCAATAAGCCCTTCGGGCAAAGCAGCGCAATTAACTTTAATAAAAGGCTTGTTTTTCCGGTCGCTGTTAAAATGTATGGCATCGGCTATCAGCTCTTTACCTACGCCACTCTCACCACGGATAAGAACAGTAGTGCAGGTGGGTGCAACAATATCAATCAGCCTGAAAACTTCCCGGATTTTGCCTGAACCACCGATGATACTAACCGGATGGATCCGGTCTTTTAGTTCGATCTGCAATTTCAGGTTTTCTTCTTCCAGGGTTGAAAGTTCCTCGATATGCTCCTGGCGGTTTCTGACAGTTTGGGCAATGAGCGATCCAACTATAGACAACAAGTTGGCATCTTCGGAGAATGTTATTTGGCTGTTGTATTGTCGCATCATGCTCAGGGTGCCTATATTCTCGTTCTCTTCTTTTATCGGAACACAAATAAAGGAGGTATCCTGTGCATCATCATCAGACAAGGTACCCGTGCGGTTGAGAAATTGTTCGTTTTCCGAAATCCTGGGAATTACAACAGGCACTCCTGTTGCCACTACCTGTCCGGTAATGCCTTCTCCCATATCATAAACAGCCCTGCTTTTTTCTTCGCATGTAAGGCCAAAGGCGACTTCGGTATAAATTCTGGAGCTGGTGCGGTTGAGAATGGAAAGAAGAACCCTGTCGGCATCCAGATATTTCGCCAGCAATTCAATCACCGGCTTAAAAATGGCAGAGATATCGCGGTTTGTCTTATTCAGCAAAGAACTAATTTCGAATAACAGATTCAATTCTTTTTTGCCATAACATTCATCTCCTGTTTTCCTGCAACGATCAGGCATATTTTCAAACTTTTGTTATTTTTACAAATATACCCCTATATTTTTGAGCTGCAAAATATATTTTACATTGTTTTACTTTTTATACCCCTGTTATTTTGTATTTAAAAAGACTTTTTTATAAATAATTGCTAACATTACCCGAAATAACCGGATCGCTTTTCGTTAATTACCGACAGTAAGGCAGCACATTCATCATAAGGTTATCATTACCCTTCGCCTTTCGCCTCCGGAAATGTTCATTTCCATAATTTCAACAGGTGTCGAATACAATTCCGAAATTATACCGGCATCAAGCACTTCTGATGGTTTTCCACATTTTTCCATGCTGCCGTTGTTCAACAGTATCACCCTGTCGGCATATTGCAATACCTGTTGGGGAGCATGTGTATTCATGATTACCCCAATGCCTTTTTGCGTAAGCATTCTCGCCTGCTGCATTACACGTGCCTGGTTGCCTACATCGAGACTTGATGTGGGTTCATCCATGGCTATAAACTGAGGTTGCTGTGCCAGGGCTCTGGCAATCATCACCATTTGCTTTTCACCGCCGCTGATGCTTGAAAAGGTCTTGTTTTTCAAGTGCTCAATACCCAGCATGCGCATACAGGAAACGGCAATTTCAATGCTTTTTGCATCGGAACGACCGGTAAAAGTGAATGAATGGGCGTACCTGCCCATCATTACTACATCAATCACCTTGTATGGGAAAGGCGTATTGTGTGCCTGTGGTACGTAGCCAATATACCTGGCAAATTCCCTGGCGTCAAAAGCGCCAATTGGCTTCCCGCTATAGCGGATACTGCCACCCAGGGCTGGGATAATCCCCAGTATGGTTTTAAACAGTGTGGTCTTACCGGCACCGTTCGGGCCCAGCATACAGGTTAGCTTTCCTTTTTCGATGGTAACGGTGACAGCTAAAAGCACTGCCTTTTTGCCATACCCGCACCGGACATCCTTAAGTTGTATCATGGCGGTGCTTTTTTGATGTTTTTATCATAATGAATATGAAGAAAGGGGCACCGATCAGGCTGGTGGTAATGCCCAGCGGTATTTCCGCAGCAGCAACCGAGCGGCTGAAACCATCAATAACCAGCAGAAAAATACCCCCGATGAGGAAGGAGGCCGGCAGTAGTTCTGCGTTTCTGGGGCCCGTTATCATTCGTGTAATATGTGGGATGATCAGCCCCACCCAGCCAATGATACCACTGATGCTGACTGCCGAGGCCGTCATCAGGGTGGCTGCAACAATCACCAGCAACCGGAAACGATCCACCCTGATTCCCATGGTTTTCGCCTCTTCGTCACCAAACGAAAGCATGTCAATCTTCCAGCCCGAAAGGGTTAGTACCGTCAATCCGGTTAAAGCAAAAACAGCTATGAACCGGAGATCAGCCATCCCGGTTGCAGAAAGTCCTCCCATCAACCAGTATACAATGGAGGGCAATGTGTTGTCGGGGTCGGCGATATACTTTAGTATGGATAACATGGCCGTAAACAAGGTGGCCACTATCATCCCTGCCAGGATAAGTGTGAGACATTTATCGTGTTTAACCCCGGTAGAAAGGCTTATTGCATAAACCGCAGCAACAGCAGCCACACCAAAGACAAATGACATGCTCTGTTGGAGGAGCGGACTTAACCCCAGCAATATGCCAAGCGCGGCGCCAAAGCCGGCTCCAGCCGAAACGCCAAGTATCGACGGTGATACCATGGGATTACGAAACATTCCCTGGTAGGCAGCCCCGGTAATGGATAAGGTACCACCTACCAGAAAAGCAGCAATGATGCGCGGCAGTCGTATTTCTGTCACCACGGTTCTAACCTGAGGCGAAATATCGGCATGTCCACCCTGGAAAGGGGTTACCAGTTGCCAGAGATCAGCCAGAGAAACCGGATAACGGCCCAGTACCAGTGAGAAAACTCCGGTTATCAAACCCGCTATTCCCAGCATCAAAAGCAACGGTATGTTAGCAACGCTTTTCATGTCAGTTGAAGAGTAATTGGTATTCTGTTTCTGTCAAATCATACTTATAGAAAAGCTGGTAAAAATGGCAAATATATTTCCGGGTAATCCTGTTGTCCAGTCCGTAAAAAAGGCTGCCTAGCCATATCACCCCGGGAATTCTGTTAACCGAGGGGGGATGATCAAACCATCCCATGGGATGGACAGGTACCCTGTAAACCCTGTGGTTTTTTACAGCACTTATGCTGCTCCACCTACTGTCTGTTGTTATCTGTTTGTAAGCATTGCTCTCCCCTCTGAAAGCTGAAGTGAAAATAAAATCCGGATTCCACAAAAGCACCTGTTCCAGGCCTGCCTGTGCATGGCCTCCAGCTGGCAAACCCACTTTTGCAGCATTGGGGATACATAACATATCCAGCACCTCGGTATGTTTTGAACCGGCAGGATCGGTAAGCAGTCCCTTTGCCCCAAGCGCGTAATAAGCTGTCTGCCTTACCGGTCCATGTGCATTTTTCAATGAATCGGTCAGGTAGTAAATTTGCTTCAGGAAGTTAACCAGGGGAACGCTTTCATTTTCCATTCCGAATAACCTGCCCAGAAATACATAGGCACGGTCGAGACGGTCAATGGACAAATCAATGAGTATAACGGGAATTTCCAGCCGTTCTCCCAGT
>JAFGVG010000182.1 GCA_016938095.1 Bacteroidales bacterium | reverse complement strand
CTCTTTAATGGAATAGTCGTGATCGAAAAAGTAATTGTTGAATTCCAGCCCCAAACCGGTAACCATTCCGACATGCGACGTACCAAAGCCTATGCTGTACTGTGCAAAATTAAGGTTAACCGCCCAGGAGCGACCGGTATTTAAATCCAGGAACTGGTTGTCGCCTTCACGCGAAATGGAGAAATCATCGTCGAGAAAATTGTTGATGCCCCATTCCATACCTGCCCAATGTCCCCTGAACCTGGGATTGACGATATCATCAAAGTCGTCATCATCGGTATCATCAATTATTATATCCGTATCATCGGCACGTTCAACCACGCGTATCTCTTTATCACCCACCCTTATGGTAGTTGAATCGGGCTGATTGGAAACCTGTATGACGCCTTTTTTCCCTAACCTTACGTAAGTTGTGTCGCCATCGTCAATGACTTTTACCACGTCTTTGTCGAGCAACCTGATATTGACGGCATTGCTGTCGTCATCCACAATTATCGGGGTAAATCCGTCACCATCATCTTCAATTTCTACCCTGTCCTGTGTCCTGGCCGGGGCATCTTTTTTATCCATTATATTTTGCAGCGAGTCGAGTTCCTGTCCAAACAGGGAAGTCGCAAAAACGCCAAGCAACACCAATGTGAATATCTTTTTCATAGTCGAATATTTTATGATTATCTGTTGGTGGGACGTTTACCACGACAAATAGTTACAGCCTATTTCCATTTTTTACCTGAAAAGGAATAGCGTTCGGTTTCCAGTAACAAAGCCGTTGTTTTACCCTCGTCATCGATGGTGCGGTTAATCGAAACCTGGGCTTCGGTGAGGTGATTAAACCCCTGTACCGCTGTTTCGGCCGTTTTCCAAAAATCAATCTTATCAGCCAGCTGGGCAAATAAATTCATGGTCTGAACGGGATCTGAACCGTCTGCTGCTGAAACGGACAGTAAAGCCAGGGGTTCAGGCTTATCCGGCAGGATAACAGATAAGGGAGGGTTATCATTCGCAAGGGAGACTATTCTCCCCGGTAACGGGGTCAGGATACGCTGTATTCCAGGAATTCGCGGTAAAGTATGGGTTTCATCGACTACCGGCTCCGAATCATTTACGGGCACAGATAACGCCAATGGAACATCCTTTTCAGCGGGTACAGCTGTTTTAACGGTTACAGGGGATTTCAGGCCGGGATCCGCCTCAACGGAAAGGGTTGGTTTTTCTGTCACCAATGGACTAAGTTTTTCCTGTCGGGGTTTTATTATCCAAAGTGCAGTCAACAACACAATGGAAGCGGCAACCGCCACGTAGGCATAAAAATGGCCCAACGGGCGCGTTTTACCTGCAGGTTTTCGCAAAATACCCTTGTGGTTGTAAATAACAGACAGATCGGGGCTCAGCCTTACTTTTCTGTAGAGCGCCAGTGTTTTTAACTTAACCGGATCGTTGTCTATGTAATTGCTGAGGCGTTGGCTATCGTTGCTGCTTAAGGTGCCTTCGCAGGCAGCAATGCAGAATTCCTCGAAATTAGCAGGAGTCACTGCCGGCAGGTCTGACAAATCTTTCTTTAGCTGGTTTTTGGCTGCGAAGACCTGTGAACCTGTCACGGCATTATTTGTTTCCGTAGGGTCCAACAGCTGATCGTACGCCGGGTTTTCAGCCAAAAAAGCCATTAATTCAGCTGTAAGCAGCGGATCCAGATTGCCTTCGATATAATCGAGCAGATAGGCTTCGTAGTTATTTTTGTTGATGGTCATTTTATAACACTGCTTCGATACTGCCAATATAATTTTTGAGAAACATACGTCCCCTGAATATATAAACCTTTACCTGCGAAGCGGATAAACCGGTAATACCGGCAATTTCTTCGTACGAATAACCTTCGTAATCACGCAGCATAATCACGCTGCGCTGGTCATCCGGCAATTTTGCCACTGCTTCGTCGAGCAATTCCGACAGACCGATGTATGCGCCAGCCTCCGCGTGCGTATCGTGCCGGTCTTCTTCGAGCAGGGTCATTCGTTTGTCTTTCCTGATCATGTCAATCATGGTATGATAGGCGGTGGTAAACAGGTAAGCCTTCGCTTTTTCGGCCGCCACATCATCCACTTTAGTCCACAATTTCTCATAGGTATCCTGTACAACATCTTTTGCCTTCTCCTCATCCCTGAAATTTTTCAGGATGAAGCGAAAGATGCCGTCGGAATAATCGTCTACGCTTTTGTTGTATTCGGCAACCGTCATGTAAATTCAGCTTCCGGGGGTATGACGTTTCAACGGATGTAAAGTTACAGCAAAGGTGAAAAATTCTTCAGGATATTTTCGGGTTGCCTAAAAATGGTAGGTCAGTTTCAGAAATCCCAGGTTCATCCGCATACGCTGGTCTGTCATTTCTGCATCCACATGCTGCCAGAGTAACGAAAAATCGATGTTTTCGGCCAGCGAGTAGTTAAGTGACGGCCCTGCATAGTAACCGCTGAGATCGGGAAACCACATGGCCGAGGCGCTTACGTTGAGCAGCGGTGTCAGGGTCCACGTAAATTGGCCGAATGCTGAAAAAGTCGAAAATGCCAGTTCTTTTGCGTCTAAACTGCCGGAATGAAAAAACTGGTCATTGGCCCAGTCAACCGGTTCGTTACAGTACATAAACTGCAACTGTGCCATAAATTTGTCGCTGAATACTTTTTCGGTTCCCAGGGTGGCCAGTACGCTGCTTTTTTCAATGTTCCGGTGGCGATAAGGTTCAAACCACGAGATTTCGCCTCTGAAGGCAAAGCTGCTGATGGCACCTGACCATCCGGCACCCAGCACCACATCGTTGCTGTTCACCAAACCTCCCAGGAACTGTATGTCGTACCCCCATTTATTGAAACGGAATAATGCAGCAGCGGTAATGTTGTTGTCATGGTTGGCTTTGACCGCCAGTTCAACTGTCGATGAAGCGGTGGGAAAGTATTCGATCCGGAGGGCATCACTTCCGGGACGCTCCATATAGTCAACATCGAAAAAGGAATACGCGTTGAAAATATCATTGGGATTCCAGACAACAGTTTGTCCCCAGTTGATGCGCTGACGTCCCAATGTGATTGCCGCGCTGCCCAGGTTTAGATTGAGCGAGAGCCTGTCAATGGTGGTATTCAGCAGCAATGATTGTTCTTCAGCCAGGTTCCACGACATATCGGCCCATCCGTCATCGCGGCCGATCATTCCGGCATATACATCATCCATCCTGACCCTGTCGCCGGTAAACAAACGGTTACGGATTCCGGCCGCGGCTGTCAGTTTTGGACTGATGACAGCTTCAATGTTAAGTCGGTTATGTATCACGTTTTCGTTTACAAAAGGACCCGAAAGCGAATCGAACATTGCGCTTTGCAAAGCGGTAACATAACCTCCCATGGTCACTGCCCGGGGTTCCTGCGCAAACAGGGACCAGGTTATGAACCATCCCAGCAACATACCCGAAAGGATCTTTTGCATAGCTTTACCAGATGAGGATTACCTGAGTTCATCGGATATGACCCTGCCATCTTCGAGCGTGATCACCCGCCGGGCCATTTTAACCACCCGCGGGTCGTGGGTCGAAAAAATAAAGGTTATTTTTTGCTCACGGTTAAGCTTTTCCATGATCTCCAGCAAGGTAGCTGCCGATTTCGAATCGAGGTTGGCGGTGGGTTCATCGGCCAGCACAAATTTCGGTCGCGATGCCAGCGCCCTGGCTACTGCCACACGTTGCTGCTGACCGCCCGATAGTTTCGAAGGCCGGCTGTTCATCCTGTCACCCAACCCCACGGCTTTTAACAGCTCTTCGGTACGTTCATTCCGCTCTTTTTCGGGCCATTGTTGGAGCGTCATAATAAATTCCACATTTTCCCTGGCGGTAAGCACGGGGATGAGGTTATACGACTGAAAGACAAAGCCTATGTTTTTTAGCCTGAAATCAATCAACTGCGAGGGTTTCAACTGCGATAGATCGGTGCCGGCAATGATGATCTCCCCGGAGGTTGGGGTGTCAAGGCCCCCGATGAGATTCAGGAGTGTGGTCTTACCTGAGCCCGAAGGACCTACAATTGCGGCAAATTCAGCTTCTTCAAAAGCGAGACTTACCTCGTTTACGGCATTAACCTTAACTTCCGAGGAATTGTATATCTTATTTACGTTTTTCAGTTCGAGTACTTTCATGATAACCTGGGTTTTTATTGTTGCTATTCTGTCCGCAGTGCTTCCACCGGGTTTAATTTCAGTGCTTTACGGGCGGGCCATATCGAGGCAATGACAGCCGTTACGATTACCATCAGGGTGGTGATCAGTAAAAAAGCCGGGGTTACCACCGGGTATACCTTGGCCGCAAAGCCAATGGCTTCAAAGCCTTCTCCCCAGCTGGTGAAATGAATACCGGTCCGCCCCAGTAAGGCAGCCAGCATCCAGCCGGTAACCATACCAGTTACTGCACCAGCCAGTGTAAGGTAAAGGGTTTCAAGCATAATCATGGAAAAAACTTTGCGGTGGTTCATCCCGATTGCCATCAGCATGCCCAGTTCTTTGGTCCTCTCGAGGATGGCCATCAGCATGGTGTTGATAATACCAAATGCCAGCGCCAGCATGATTATGCCAATGAAAATAAAATAGTATACCAGCATGTAATCGCTCATCATGGCTGCATCGGGTGCCAGTTCTTTCCAGGTCATCACCGAATTGCCCGTCGAAACCGGAATGAGTTTTTCAGCTGTCGCACCGGCGTCTTTCGTATCGTTCAGGAGTATGGCTATTTCGTGCGTGAGTGTTTCGCTGGCTCCATACAGCGCCGCCAGTGCATCCGCATTGACAAAAAGGGTCGATTGGTCAAAGCTGGTATTGGTGGTTTTATAAATGCCACATACCCTGAAAATGCCTTGCACCGGATTTCCTTCGCGATCCGAAAACGTTACCTGTACTTTATTTCTGAGCCGGTAATCCAATGCCTGATCCATCAGGATGGCCCCGTAGCGATCGAGTTCCTTTTTGCTGAATGCTTTCCTGAGCGCGTTACGGAAATCAACAGGCGAGCGAAATCTTTTTTCTTTTAGCGGTTCCAGTTTTGCCAGCAGCGATTCCGGCACTTTTGCCATGCGCAGCTTATCCAGCGTGCTGTCGGCAATTATAAACTGTTTGAGTTTGAGGATTTCGGCCGTTTTATCGCTGATCAACATATCCGAAGGACTCCCTGCATCCAGGTACCTGCCGCCACGGGGCACTATTTTCTGGTTTATGTGACTAACCAGCTTTTCTGCCTCAGGATTTATGCCGTAAAGATTTGCGCCAGAAGCAGCCCATGGAGTGCTGATCATGGATACAATACGGGTTCTTTTCACCCATCCGGTAACGCCCGGCAAAGAATCAATCACCCGAATCAGGTTATCAGGCTGGCGCACGGTGAGGTTAATCTCTTCGTTGTTCATGAAGTCGGCCTGGTGAATCTGAATATGCGATACTTCGTTGTAAATAGCATCCTGCAGGCGCTGCTTCGACCAGCCTTCGAGGATGCCTATCAACAGCACACCCGAAATAATGCCGAGGGTAACAGCGGTAATAACTACCAGGCTTCTTTTATGGTTACGCCATATATTTTTCCATGCAATGGTTGCTGTCATGACAAATGTGGTTTAACCCCGAAGGGCCTCAATGACTTTTAATTTATCAATTTTGTGAAGCGGGTATAACGTTGCCAGCAACACCATGATCACTACCACCAGTGCCTGCCAGTAAAAATAGGGGCCAACCATTGCGGTAGGCATTACAGCTTCCATACCCCAGTCTTCCATTGTGCTCGCCAGGTTTCCGGTAAGGGTAATCGGGTTATAATGAAAATACAGGATGAGGGGTGTTGCTGCCAGCAGACCGGCAATCAGTCCCATAATACCCAGTAACAGCATCTCAACAGATACCGTTCGTTTCAGTTTGGTTTTTTGCATGCCAATGGCAACCAGCACACCAAACTCTCTTTTACGTTCCGAAACCATCATCAGTACCGTTCCGAAAATGCCAAAGAAAATGATGAAGTACAGCAGCGCCAGCATGGCTATCCCGCTTTGGCTGTCGCCCTGAATCTGCTGGTAAAGAATGGGGTTTAATTCATACCACGTTCTGGCAGTGGTTTCATTGTTTTTTAATAGTGCATTCACCGCAGCCTTTCCCGTTCTCATGGTACGGGGCGATTTATCGTTGAGGTTGATCACCAGCGAGCTTATTTTTCCCCCGGCATCAAAATATTGTTGTGCCGTGGTAAGCGTCATAATAATAAGCTTGTTGTCGATCTCCGGCGAGGGCATTTTAATAATACCCCTTACCGGAAAGATACCCGATGCTGAGACGCCATGATAGCCCTGACCCATTAAAATCACCGAGTCGCCGATATCCACTTTCAGATAGGTGGCAAGCCTGTTCGAAACCAGCACGCCATTGTCGCCGGCAGTGAGGTAACCATGAGGTACGGCTGTGGCTTTAAGGATCAACGACAGTAACGTATCACGCTCAGTCGTCTTAAGCCCCAGTTCGCGTTCGATACGTTCCGGTGAGGTATACGACCGGTTCAGGTTCTTGCGCAGTTTCGCCATTACCTTTTCGGGAATAGCATGTTGTTCCAGCTGTTGCAATGCAGCTGCAGAGATGCGGTGCCTGACCAGTTTGTTTTCGGGATCGGAAAAGCGTTTTTCGTTTTCCGGATCAATGGCAATGATGGCAACACCCCTGGTTTGGGTTCCGCTCGAGGCCAGCGAGAACGATTCGAGGTGTGGTGTAACGGAAACCACAGGGTCGAGGCCTTCAATAGCTGCCAGAAGCGAATCATTAAGTTCAAAGGTATTGTCAATGACTGGATTATCGTGGTATTTCACATGCTGTACCTGAAGGTATCCGGTAAACGATTCAATAAAATTGTTGATCATCAGATCGTACGAACCGAGTTGATACGAACGCATGAAAACGGCAAAAAATACAGCAAAAAACACCGATGCCGAGGTGATAAGCGTCCGGCGTCTGTTTCTCCACAAGTTCCTCCAGGCTATGGTTAATTCCTCCTTCATGGGGATAAAAGTTTAACGCACTTTTTTCATATTTTGCTGGGAAAAAAAGCTTTCTTCAACCGGTTGGTTAAACCGGATTTCCTTTATTTCCAACATGGTTTTATTGTCGGGCTCATCTTCGGGTACGAGTTCAATAAGGGTGGTGATCGTCCTGCCGTCCATGGCCTTTATGCCTGATCCGGTTTCGGTGCGAACCAGGTAACCGTCCTCATCGTACAATTCGGCCTTCATCACCAGAAACTCCTTTTTATCGATCCAGCGGATTTGTTTACCCCAGACAATGGCTGCCTCTTCGCGGGCTGTCATCAATATTTTATAACACAAGCGCCCGCCCAGGGTCTCTTCGCCTAACAGCTTATGGGTATAATCTTTCACCAGCGAAGACTCGCGTAAAATGTCGTCGTTGGTATAATCCGAACCCATCCATCCCTGTGACATCATCGAAGGCGGAAGTTTAATAAGTCTGCTGATCGCCGGATTCCAGCTCCACATTTCGTTTTGACGTTTCAGAAACGACTGTCCGGCTTCTTTGGCAGGCACTGTAATCAGTGTCAGTGCATATTCACGGCCAAGGGTCCAGTTTTTAAATTCCAGCGTACGTTTCCAACCAGGACGGACAATGGTCATGGACATAACACTGTAACTGCTCTTTTCGCCATTGTATTTCTCATCAGCTTTTCTGACAATCTCAGTGGCCGTCAGTGATTGCGCCGGCAACATAAATGGAAGCATTGCCAGCAGCAGGGAGAATGCAAGCTTTTTCATAACCGTTTATTTAAAATAGTCGATAATATATTCCAACATTTTTTCGCGGTTTGGATCGGGTTGATCTTCGTAAACCGAGGTAATGACATAACCGATAAGCACCGTGCGGAACAGGGCAAGCATAACACCCGGCTCAACCGTTTTCCCGTTTTGAAGCTTTGTGGAAAAATAAGTGGTAAACATTTCTCTCACCTGGTCGGGCGAATGACGGCCGGCAATCAGGCTATGGGGTCCGGCTGAGGAATAGGCTTTAATGAGCTCCTCCCTGACATCTTTTTGCATCAGCAGCTGCGAAAACAGCTGCCAGAAATACCGTTTGTCTTTCAGCAACTCATCGAACCTGCGGATGAAAAAGGTAAATTCTTTACCGGTCAGGCTTCCATCGTGGTCTATGTCGAGGTACTGGTACACTTCGTTGACCGATTTTTGAATGATGGCCCGCAGCAAGGCCTCCTTGCTTTCGAAATAATTATACAGCAGGCCTTTGGAAATGCCGGCCTTTTTGGCAATATCACTGATGGTGGTACTGAAGTAGCCGCCATGGGCAAACAACTCCAGCGCTGTTTCCATGATGAGGGCCGTTTTCTGCTCCCGGATGACTGCAAACTGTTCCGATGTGCGCGGTGACATGAGGGTAATGCTTAAGGTACAATTACAATATAAATGTTATGATTGAACGCTTAGTCAAAGATAAAATCTTTTTGCATAAAAACAAATGATAAGGGGGGAAAATAAATGAAGAAATGAAGAAATGAAGAAATGAAAGAATGAAGAAATGAAAGAATGAAGAAATGAAGGAATGAAGGAATAAGTATAGGGGCAATACCTGTAAGCAGAAACTTTGATCTAAGCCATGAGGCAGTGTAAAAAGTCATTTTATTCGGCGTAGTTACAAACTACGCCTAGCGCATTGTGCTGAATGTCAGCATGACAACAACACTACGTTACGCTTATTGTGTGCAGGTCACACGCTATTCCTTCAGTGCTTCGGCGCCGCCGACAATTTCGAGGATTTCGGCAGTAATGGCAGCCTGACGGGCTTTGTTGTAGTTGAGCTCGAGTTCCTTAATGAGATCAGTTGCATTATCTGTGGCCTTGTGCATGGCCGTCATGCGGGCGCCATGTTCCGAGGCATTCGACTCGAGCAGTGCCCTGAAGAACTGCACCCTTAATGTGTAAGGAATCATTTCTTCGAGGATGGCCGTATCGGAAGGTTCCAGGATGTAATCGACAGTAGATTCGAACTTGTCTTCAATGGATGTATCCGGCAGGAGCGGTAGGAAGAATTCCTCGGTGACATCCTGAACGGCAGCATTGCGAAATTGGTTGTAAAAGAGTTTGATAATACCGTATTTGCCCGCGAGGTATTCCTGCATCAGCAGGTCGGCTACCGCAGTCGATTTTTCGAAACTGAGCTTGTCAAAAAGTTCGTGGTGGGTGGAGGTACTTTTAAATCCTTTGGCTTTCAGCAATTCGGCTCCCTTTTTACCAATGGTCATGATATCGAGTTTACCGGCGCGCCAGGCTTGGTTATACTGTTCATGCGCACTGGCCATGGCCTTTTTGGCAATGTTTGAATTGAAAGCACCGCAAAGGCCTTTGTTGGAGGTAATCACCACCAGCAGCACGCGACCCGTTTCGGCATTACGGGTGAAAATGCTTTCGTGGCCCTCATCCATACCACTGCTGACACGTTTGAGAATCTGGTGCAGCCGGCCAAAAAACGGCCTGAGCTGGAGTATTGCGTCCTGGGCTTTGCGCAACTTGGCAGCCGATACCATTTTCATGGCACTGGTAATCTGCCGGGTCGATTTCACCGAATTCAGCCGGATGCGTATTTCTTTAAGGTTAGCCATATTGTATTACACAAAATTCAACAACACCTCACCGTTTATTGTAATCTTTCAACGATTTCCTTCGCGATATCGGTCAGGTTTTTCTCAATTTCCTCGTTGAGTTTTCCTTCTTTCAGCGCGTTCAGTACATTCTTATGTTTCAGCTCAAGCAGGTTTAGGTATTCTTCCTCAAACTGGCTTATTTTTTCAATGGGCAGGGCCGATAATAAACCGCGGGTTCCGCAGAAGATAACGGCAATCTGTTTTTCCACCGGCATGGGACTATGGAGGGGCTGTTTCAGAATTTCAACGTTTTTGGCTCCTTTGTCGAGCACGGCCAGTGTGGCAGCATCGAGGTCGGAACCGAATTTTGAGAAGGCTTCCAGTTCGCGGTACTGGGCCTGGTCGAGTTTCAGTGTACCGGCCACACGTTTCATCGATTTGATCTGGGCCGAACCACCTACACGCGAAACGGAAATACCCACGTTGATGGCGGGACGTATACCCGCGTTAAACAGGTTGGTTTCGAGGAATATCTGTCCGTCGGTGATGGAAATCACGTTGGTGGGGATGTAAGCCGAAACGTCACCGGCCTGGGTTTCAATAATGGGAAGTGCTGTCAGCGAACCTCCTCCTTTAACCACCGGTTTCAGCGTATCGGGCAAATCGTTCATGCTGGCTGCAATTTCGTCGTTGTTGATTATTTTGGCAGCACGTTCGAGCAAGCGCGAATGGAGGTAAAAAACGTCACCGGGATAGGCTTCGCGTCCGGGGGGACGGCGGAGCAGCAGCGACACTTCGCGGTACGATACGGCCTGTTTCGAAAGGTCGTCGTAAATGATCAGCGCGGCGCGTCCGGTATCCCTGAAATATTCACCAATGGCACAGCCTGCGAAAGGTGCGTAAAACTGAAGGGCAGCCGGATCGGATGCTGTGGCTGAAAGAATAACGGTATAGGGCATGGCACCGTATGCTTCGAGCGTTTTGGCCAGGTTGGCCACGGTAGAACCCTTTTGTCCGATGGCGACATAAATACAGTATACCGGTTCACCCCTGTCGTAAAACTCTTTCTGGTTGAGGATGGTGTCAACGGCAATCGACGATTTACCGGTCTGGCGGTCGCCGATGATCAGCTCACGCTGTCCGCGTCCGATGGGGATCATGGCATCGATGGCCTTGATACCGGTTTGAAGTGGTTCGTTTACCGGGCGGCGGTAAATAACACCGGGCGCTTTCCGCTCGAAAGGCATTTCAAAGGTTTTTCCTTCAATGGGACCTTTGCCGTCGATGGGTTCACCCAGGGTGTTGATGATACGTCCCAGCATGCCTTCGCTTACGTTAATAGAAGCGATTCTTCCGGTTCGTTTAACGGTATCACCTTCCTTGATTTTATCGGACGATCCCAGTAACACAGCGCCCACGTTGTCCTCCTCAAGGTTCAGCACAATGCCGCGAACCCCGCTGTCGAACTCGATCAGCTCGTTTGAACATACATTCGACATGCCATAAATCCTGGCAATGCCATCTCCAACCGTCAACACGGTTCCGATTTCATCAAGCTGGGCCCTGGTATCAATTCCCTGCAATTGTTGTTTTAAAACCTTTGATACTTCTGATGGTTTAATCGCCGACATCTTATCTTATTTTATTAAATTATCATATAGTTGTATTCATCAACGATGTTTTGATACGGGAAAGTTTGCTGGCAATGCTGGCATCTACCTGCTGATCGCCAACCCGTAATACAAAACCGCCGATAAGCTTCTCGTCAACCGATTCGTGCAATTCCACTTTGGTGTTGAAGCGTTTGGCAATGAAACTGAGGATGGATGCACGCAATGAATCGCTCAGCGGGATGGCGGTGACAAGTTCTGCCGGTTCGATTCCCTGTTCGGCTTTCAGCTTCGACAGGAAGTAACGGGCAATGCTCATCAGGTAGTCCTCCCGGCGGTGTTCAAGCACCAGATTGATAAACCTGGCGGTAAGAGGAGTGAAGGCGCCGCGGAACGATTCTTCGAACAGCTTTATTTTGTCGCTCACCTTGATCACGGGACTGCCAATAACGTACTGCAGTTCCGGAATTTCGTGAATGCACTGGTACAGCAATTCCATATCCTGCCGCATGGTATCAAAGGCGTTCGTCTCTCTTGCCAGGGCAAAAAGTGCCTTGGCGTACCTTACGGTTATTTTGCTTTCATTCATCGACTTTCCCGTAATAATCAGTTCAACTTGGCCTCAATAATCGACTTTTCAATGATCTCACGCTGCTTGTCGCTATCGGCAAGCTCATGCATGAGGATCTTTTCGGAAATGGAAACCGAAAGTTCGGTAACCTGCCGCTTGATATCCTGAATGGCAGCAGCCTTTTCGTTTTTGATGGCCTCACGGGCATCGGCAATCAGCTTATGCCCTTCGCGTTTTGCCTGTTCACGCGCATCGTTCAGCAGTGATTCTTTCAGTTCGCGGGCTTCCTGCAAAATCTTGTCGCGTTCGGCTTTGGTTTCGGCTAGCAATTTTTCATTATCACTTTGCAGCTGCGAAACCTCTCTTTTGGCAGTTTCGGCGGCTTGCAAAGCTTTTTCAATCGACTCATCACGTTGTTTCAGCCCTTTCAGCACAGGCTTCCAGGCAAATTTGGCGAGGATGAAAAACGTAATCGAGAACCCAATCAACGACCATATTATGGTACCGACTTCGGGAATCAACAAATCCATATCGTAAAATATTTAATGCGTTAAAAGCCGGGATTCGCACCAACCGTGCGAATCCCGGGATAAATCATAATACAACAGCCAACAGGCTGATGATTACGCCGAATAGGGCAACACCTTCGATAAGGGCTGCTGCTACGATCATGTTGGCACGGATATCTCCCGATGCCTCAGGCTGACGTGCAATGGCTTCCATTGCACTGCCACCGATACGGCCAATGCCAAAACCGGCACCCAAAGCGGCCAGTCCGGCCCCAATGGCACCACCCAGTTTGGCTAAACCGGCACCTACCGTAGCTCCTTCAATGGCTGCTTGCAAAATAGTTGTTAACATAGTACAGATATTAAAATTAAGAACTCAGATCCTAAGCATGTTCTACCTCGTGGTGTTCTTTATGATGCTCTTCCACCGCCATGCCAAAATAAATCGCCGACAGGAAGGTGAAGACAAAAGCCTGGATGAAAGCCACCAGCAATTCGAGAAACATCATAAAAACGTTAAACAATATCGATATGATGGACACACCGTAACCCAATGCGGGGGCCATCTGGCCGAAGATATATATCAGGCTGATGAAACCCATGGCAATGATATGGCCGGCCGTGATGTTGGCAAAAAGTCGGACCATCAGCACAAAGGGCTTGGTAAAAATGCCAATGACCTCCACCAGGGGAATGATGGGCAGCGGAGGTAGTTTTAACCAGGCCGGAACACCGGGAGTATTGATGATATGTGTCCAGTAATCCTTACTTCCGCTGATGGTGGTGATGACAAAGGTAAACAGGGCCAGTACCAGCGTAACGGCTATGTTACCGGTGAGGTTGGCGCCACCTGGCGGGATGGGTATCAATCCCAGCAGGTTATTGATAAAAATGAAGAAGAAAAGGGTCAGCAGGTAGGGCATGTACCGTTCGTATTTCGGACCTATGGAAGGTTTGATCACATCATCGCGCAGGAAGGTGATCAGGGGTTCCACAAACGATTGTATGCCGCTGGGCGCCTTAAGCGGATTTTCGCGGTAACGTTTGCCCACGGCAAGGAAGATCCAAAGCAGAATGACGATGCTGAAGATCATGGCTACCACGTTTTTGGTCATCGACAGATCGAGGGGCCTGGTGCCGTCGGCTTCCAGAATCTTGCCCTTGTTTTCACCCGAAGTTTCAAGATGAAAACCTTTGTATTCGGCATGTCCGTGGTGAAATTTGCTGGACATGAAAACATGCAGTCCGCTGTTTTTGCTGTACAGGATCACCGGAAGCGGAATGCTGATGTGCCGGTGCCCGATGCTCATCAGGTGCCAGTCGTGTGCATCCTTGATATGATCGAACATAAAATCACCGGGATTGAATTTTCCGGTTTGTTCCTCAGCTTCGTGTGCAGTGGTTTCTTCGTTGTGGCCTTCCGTAAATTCCTCACCACGTTTTTCCGCCGGTGCTGCCAACGATACGTTGCCGGGAATAACCGGCAGCATCAGTAAACAAAGCAGCAAAACCTTACCAATCAATTTGTGCATAGTCCAAAAAATGTGGCCATAAATATAAAAAACTAATTTGAGAAGTGGGTTGCCAAAGCGAACTTTATTTCTTTTTCTTCAGCAACGACAGCATAATCAGCGAATCGTAAATCGTAAAAGCCAGGTACATGACAAACAGGGTTACTGCAAATGGAACGGCAGTTTCGGGTGAAACAAAAACATAAGCCAGCACCAGCAGTATGTAAAACAGCAGTTTCAAACCGGTAGATACCATGAAACCCCGGATGAACTGGTTGGGCGATTGTTTGAGTGAGCGGTAAAAATAAGTAAAAAAACCGGCATTAACAATAAGCAGTATTCCGGTAAGGTAAGGAAAAAAGCCAAAGGCAAATTCCCGGAGAACGGTATTGAACAACAGGGTTCCGGCTGCAAAAAGAACAGCGGTCAGCACAACGAGGCCGGTGAGAACTTTTTTCAGTGTATAATCCATATAAGGTTATTTCATGCGTAGGAAATCTTTTATACCGTAATAAACGGACAATGCCGTAGCCAGCAATGAAAGCACTACGGTAAAAACCGGGAATCCGGTTGCCAGCCATTGATCGAGTTTAATGCCTCCGAATACGCCAATAAGGATAATGGCGACCATCTGGAAGGCCAGGCTCGAGTATTTGGCGTAATGGCTAAGACTTTTTACTGTCTTCCCTTGGTTTGTCGGCTTCTTTTCCTGCATTGGAAGGAGTTGTTTCGGCATCCATGCTGCAGTTCCCGCTGAACCTGGCACCGGGCTCAATGGCCAGACGCCGGGTTTTTATATCACCGGTAAGCGATGAGGTTGCTTTCAACGTAAGCAGTTCTGCAACAGTAATCTTACCTTCGAGTTTTCCTTCGAGCACGGAATTTTTACAGGATATTTCACCTTTTACCGCGCCGGTTTCACCAATAACAACCTTTCCCTTGGTTTTAAGGTTGCCAATGAGTACACCGTCAAAACGGATGTCGTTGTTGGTGGAAACATCTCCTGTAATTTCAGTGCCAACGCCAATCTGGTTAATAACGTTGTTTTCGGTTTCGATAATTTTTGCCATCTGCAATGGTTTTTAATGTATGCTGCGAATAAACAAAGATAAGCAATCCGTTAAAAAACCGGATATTGTTTTTACAAAAACGCGTAGAGACGCAAAATCTTGCGTCTCTACGGGATAATATTAATGTAATGAGACGCAATAAATTACGTCTCTACGGGGGTTAAAATATTTTATTTTGGGTCGTAGGACCATTTCACATAAATGGATCCCCAGGTGAAACCTGCGCCGAAGGATGAAAGCACCAGGTTATCGCCTTTCTTCAACTGTTTTTCGTAGTCCCATAAACACAGGGGAATGGTGGCGGCGGTTGTATTTCCGTACCGGTCAATGTTAATCATTACCTGTTCACGCTCAATTTCCATACGGCGAGCTGTTGCTTCAATAATACGCATATTGGCCTGGTGGGGCACCAGGAACTTAATATCTTTATTTGAAAGGTTGTTGCGTTTCATAATTTCAACCGAAACATCGGCCATTTTGGAAACGGCCATTTTAAAAACGGGCTGTCCTTCCTGGAAAATGAAATGCTGACGGGCATCAACGGTAGCATGCGTGGGGGGATGCAATGATCCGCCGGCATACATATGCAGGTGTTTGGCTCCCGATCCGTCAACGGCCAAAATGGAGTCGAGCACGCCGGTATCGTCTTTCGAGGGTTCGAGCAGCACAGCTCCGGCGCCATCTCCAAACAGGGGGCATGTGGTACGGTCTTCGTAATCCACAATGGCGGACATCATATCGGTGCCCACTACAATCACTTTCTGGTAGGCACCTGATTCGACATAGCGGCGACCGGTTTCGAGAGCGAAAATAAACCCCGAACAGGCTGCACCGATATCAAAACTAAAGGCATTCGCGAGGCCGGTTTTTTCGCTGATGATATTACCGGTGGCCGGGAAATGCATGTCCGGAGTAATGGTGGCGCAAATTAACAGCTGAATATCAAGGGGATCAGTACCTGTCTTGGCCAGCAGGTCTTTAACGGCACGGGCTCCAAGCGACGATGTGGCCTTGCCCTTTTCCTTGAGAATTCTTCTCTCCTTTATGCCTATTCGTTGCATGATCCATTCGTCGGTGGTGTCAACCATTTGACTTAACTCGTCGTTGGTGAGAACGTAAGTTGGCACATAGGCGCCAACACCTGTGATAGCGGCTTTTATTCGGGACATTCTTTAAACGCTTCTTTAATTTTTTCGCAAAGTT
>JAFGVG010000181.1 GCA_016938095.1 Bacteroidales bacterium | reverse complement strand
TGCGACAATGCCCGGTGTTTGCTGATGGGTATTTTGGTCAGCTTTTCAAATTCAGGTGAACGGATGAATTCCTCCAGGGTGTTTCGGTTATATGTCTTAATTTCCATAGGCCTTTCTGCGAATAATATTCTGGTTAACCAGGGCTTTGCAAAGGTAATAGATATATTCACCCTTCAGGATGCATTCGACAGTATGTTTGCCTGCCTCAAAAGGAATACGCTGCAGATTGAAACGGCAACTGTCATTCTTAAGTCCGGCACAACCAAAGGTGCAATCAGCCATACGGTTCTGTTTGTCAAAAACACGACTGAAAAAAGTTGAAGAAACGCCATCATCGGTAAACGGAAAGGAAAACAGCCGGTAGGCTGCATCGAATTGCGTGTCTACACTGTCAAGACTCTGTTCGGTCTGCGCTAATTGCTGCTCCAGGTTGAGTTGTGTATATAAAGGATGATCAACGCTATGCGCGCCAAAGACAAAGCCTTGCCTTTGCAATGCAACAATCTGACCATTTGTAAGATAGGGCTCATTGACACGAAGGTATTCCCTAAAATCAATTCCTGTGTGCGACGCCAGTTCATCGATCATCTGGCGGTTTGCATAGCTGAATGTTTTCAGCAAATGAATTACAGAATCCGCTGTCACCGGTTGTTTCAGATATCGACTATAAACGGCCGGTAAGTCGCGTTCCAAAGGCATTTTTCGGATTTCATCCATAAGGATGCTTGCCTTGTAACGGAAAAACAAGTCCCTGTTACCGACAAATCCGGTGTTTAGAAAACAAACAGCCGGAATGCCTTTCTTTAAAAGTATGGGAGCCGCCACATCGTGGAATTCACGCAATCCATCGTCAAACGACAGTAAAAAAGACGGCTTCTGAACCGGTGTTTCTTCCTTCAGGTGTTTCAATAAATCAGCTACACCCATTGGTTTATAATGTTTCAACAGTTCATCGAGATCGCGCTCGAACTCACGGGTTGTCTTAGCGCGATACAGATTGATGATGTGCGGTACATGATTATCCGATACCAGATGATACATAGGAAGAACCAATCGCTGCCCGGTAACCCTTATTAGCAGTTCAAGGGGTATCCAGTTTAGTACTTTTGCAAAACGGTAGAAAAATGGCTTCATAGTATTAAGTTCGGAGTTCGGTGTTGGGTGTTGGGTGCTGGGTGAGAAGACCTGACAGAGTCGATAGACCTGCCTGTCTTTTCAAGGCCCATGCGCGGCAGGCAGGCCTGTCAGAGGCAGTGTGGGTGTTTGATATTGTTTGATATTGTTTGGTGTATATAATGCTACTGCTGCTACTGCTACTGCTGTTGTCAATTGTCTCCTAAGTCTCCTAAGTCTTCTATGTCATGCAGTCTCGACTTTTCTAGTCACTCGTCCCTTGTCACTTGTCACTCGTCCCTTGTATGTCCACATTCTTTCGTAACGAATATACAATTTTTTAACAGACTGAGTTTCTCAAGTAACATTCAAAACTACAATACCCTACAACAATTTTAAAGGTATTCCGTTAATTTTGCACCATGAGGAAGCAGTTGATTACCTTATTAATGTTGTTGGCTGGGCTTATTCCGGACACCTGGTCACAGGAATTTCAGGTAACCTGGGATGATACACCTGTAAAACCGAAAGACTCCGTAATCATTGCATCGAAACCAGAAATACCCGACAGCATTAAGTTACAGGCAATGGATAACGACAGCCTTCGATTGTTGCTCGTTACAAAAGCAAAAGAATACCTTGGTGTTAATTACCATTACGGACATTCAGAAAAAGACGGATTCGACTGTTCCGGCTTTGTTAAATATGTATATGGACAGTTCAACTATACGCTGCCCCACTCTTCATCGGCACAATACAATGCCAGTAAGCAGGTGAAGGCAAAGCGTGCATACCCGGGCGACCTGGTATTCTTTCGCATCAACGGTAAAAAAATATCGCATGTCGGCATATACCTGGGCGACAATATGTTCATTCATGCTCCCAGCCGGGGAAAGCAGGTTTGTATTGAATCGGTGGAGGCAGCTTATTATAAAAAACGCCTGGCCGGTTTTGGCAGAATACTCTGAAGTATTTACCTGACAATGACTTTTAGGTTTCGCACAGCTGTTCCATTGGAAGCCCCGACAATATAAACCCCCTGCGGTAAAGGTATGCTCTTTTCAGTGCGACTTTCACAGTCAATGGCCTGATGATATACACTGCGCCCCGATAAATCTGTTACATGCACATTCACCACCCCGGGAACGGGCTGCTGAATCTCAAGGTTTATCTGCCCCTTCGACGGATTTGGTCTGGCCAATACTACAAACGATGGTAAAACAGACGGATCATCAATACCCACTACACAGGTACCGGGCATATGCTCATCCATCCAGTGTAAGCGGTCGATGACCCAGTCCTTCATATAACGGATATCTTCGGCATAATTGTTACCTACGTATGGATTGGGCCAGATATAGGAACCATGTACGGGCCACTGGATGAAATTTCGGTCCACTGCAGCCCCTAAAGTGTCAACAACCGCATCAATCAGGTTTTCCATGTATTCGTCGGTAAGGAACGAAGTCCTCAGGCTATGCCATCGACAATGTAACTGATTGGCAAAAAACGGATCCGACAGCAACCTGTCCCACCAAAAAGGTGTTCCCCAACCATCAGCTGAAACGGAATAATTCCAACCATATGTATTGAAAGCTTCTAGATAGTCGGCGTTACCAAAGCCCAGGTTATAATCCCATATCGGCCCCATGCGGATCAGGCGGTTTCTGTCATCACGATCCTTGTGCAGAAAGGTACTTAACCGGTAGCCATCGGTATTTTTACTTATCTCAACCAGCAGAAAAAAGTCGATAAAAGAGGACACATCAATGTAATTGCGGTAGCCAATGAAAGGATCGCGATATTGGGTGCCATACAAAGCATCTTCGAAACGGGTAATGCGGTTTCGGATATAATTCATCTGAACCGGTAAAATATTTTCCCACTTGGGATAATGCCAGGAGAAAAACGGACCTGAATTGTCGCTTCCCGTGCCATCGTATGGTGAAAACCAGCCATCGGAATAGCTGCCATCAGCTGAACGGTCAATTTTGATAATGTAACCTCCGGTAAGGTCGTCCCCCATGACATCGGCTGTATCGAGCCTGGCAATGGCCACCCTGTTCGAATCGCGTTTGATTTTTTCGATCAATACGTAAACACCCTGGTACTGACTGTTGAGAAACATTTCGCAGAACTTTGTCCGGGGCGCATAATGTCCCATAGCCCTTGCCAGGTGATAGGCAAGGTAGTTACGCATAAGCGATTTATCGGAATACGGTCCGTGAAGCGTCCAGTCGCTCTCCACTGGCATACCCAGCAAGGTAACTGCCGAATCGGCTCCGGTGATGGTACGGGTCTCAAAACCAAAATTTTTCTTGGGAAACATCATGGAAGAAGAACCCCTGTATTCGATACCAATCTTGCCGCTATACCCGTTGGGCTCATCGGTAAGTCGATTGACCTCACCCTTGCCATTATCCACCACCTTCAGGTCGGCCATGATTTTGTAATCGGCAAAAATAGTCTGACCGTTTGTTTCGATGATTACCAGGGGTAGCTGCGAGCTTGTAAAACCCATGTAAGGCTCGGTGAACCAATAGGGGACTGAGCGATAGAACGATCCTGCTGTTCTTAATCCAACCGACATAAAGGGAATGCAAGTCATGTCGGAAGAAGTACTATTGGCATTGTTAACCTGGATGGCCAGTATGTTTTCGCCGTTAACCAGGCACGATTTTAGCAAGGCAGGTGAAATAATAAAGTAAGGCGGATTTGAACCATTGTACATAACCGCTTCGTGGTCAGTAGCCGGTGTATCCCAGGCAGGAAAATCACCGGGCATACCCAAATTTGACCGTGCAACTTCCACACCATTAATCCAGGCAACAAAGCCATCGTCGAAGTCGATGTGCAATGCAGCCAGTTCTATCTGTGCTGTGTCGGAAATAACAAAGCGTGTTCTGACTGCCACCGAAAGAGGATTCGGACTTCCGCCAATGTCGGTCACGTCGTCATTGTCGCCATAGCCAAATCCGCCATTGGCCTGGGGCCATACTGCATCATCAAATAAAGGATCATGCCAGCCTTCGCCGGGTCCGGAAGATGTGGCCGTAAAATAACGCCAGGTATCACCTGGAAAAACAACTGATTCCCAATGATCAACCTCACTGGTCTGCGCGGTTAGCATTGAAACAACACTTGTACAAATGAACAGCAAAAGAAGTCTTAATCGCATGAAATTGTGTCTAAACCCACAATTATACGAAAAACCAGCATTCAGGTGATAAAATGTTTATCTTTTTTCATGCTGGTGTTAATTGAATCAACGTTTTTTATGGTGAAACGAGACAGGGACGAGGGTAATCAGCAAGGGTTGGAGTAATGAGCAAGAGGAGCCGGGAACCAAGATCCAAGAGCCAAGACAACTGACTTAGAAGACTTAGAAGACAAGGAACAGCAGTAGCAGCAGCACAAAACCCCCATTCTCAATTCACACACATCTAGTATCCAGTATCCAGTATCCAGCATCCAGCACCCAGCAACCAGCACCCACCTGTACCAAACATTTCATTAAAACTAGACTGGTTTGAACAGTAACCCAGGTTATTTTAACAAATTTTCATAAAAAATGCTTGGTAAATCATTTGTGTTTTATTTACTTTGTATCTCAAAGTACTTTATATGGAAAAAAATCAGGAACCCATTCAGCAATTAAACGAGATACGCAGTCTCATGGAGAGATCGTCGCGTTTCATTTCCCTGAGCGGATTGTCGGGTGTTTCAGCAGGTATCATCGCGCTTATCGGAGCTGCGGCAGCCTACTTCTATCTCGATTTAGGGTGGCGATACACCGACCTTGACGCATATTCCTCAGCGATTAACGCAAACAGGTTTGATCATGCTTACTTATTTCTTATCACCGATGCATTGGTAGTATTATTGCTGGCATTATCTGCAGGTATCTATTTTACCACCCGTAAAGCACGGCGTAAGGGATTGAAGGTATGGGACCATGTTGCCCGCCGGATGGTCATCAACCTGATGATTCCACTTATCACCGGAGGCTTGTTCTGCATTATCCTGCTTTATCATCGCCTGGTGTTTCTGGTTGCCCCGGCCACCCTTATATTTTACGGTCTTGCCCTGATAAATGCCAGCAAATACACCTTTCACGAAATAAGGGTATTGGGCCTTTCGGAAATCATACTGGGTCTTATCGCATCGTGGCTAGTAGGATACGGCTTGATTTTCTGGGCGGTAGGTTTCGGTATCCTGCATATTTTTTACGGACTGATGATGTACTACCGTTACGAAACCAGTGATATATCAGGTGACCCAAAATTGTAACACATACATTGTAAAGGTTTTAAGGCCTGTCAACACAACCACAAGCAGTGAAAGATATCATCCATAATCTGAACAAACAATTCGAAAGCCGGGTCCGACTGGGCATTATGTCGGTACTGGCAGCCAACGATGAGATGGATTTCAACACGCTCAAAGAACTGCTCGACGTTACCGACGGAAACCTGGCCAGTCATCTTGCTGCACTCGAAAAATCGGGGATGGTGGAGGTAAGAAAACAATTCATCGGCCGGAAACCCAACACCAGCTACCTCATTACTGCATATGGCCGGTCTGCTTTCAGGGAACATCTCGAATTCCTGGCCCGACTGGTAAAACAAGGCAAAAGCTGACAGGAACCCCACTCACCAAACACCAAAGGAACATGCATACTGAAAACAACCTATCACCCATTAACGCATATTCACCATCACTTTGTATTTCAAAGTACTTTTAAAATTTATAACTATGGAAACAACAAAAGCAAACAACGGTTTTTTTAATTCTCTGGGGTTTAAAATGGCACTGATTGGTCTGTTGAGCCTTTTCCTCCTCATCCCCGCCAGTCTGATCCTTGAACTGATCAGGGAACGCGAACAACGACGCACAGAAACGATCAACGAGGTAACTTCGTTATGGGGAAATGCCCAAACCATAACCGGTCCGGTACTTACCCTGCCTTATGAGGTAACCATCCAAACCGGCAAAGATGAATTCCTCACCGAAACCAGGTATGCACATTTCCTGCCCGAAGAACTCAACGTGGAAGGTATTGCCGAACCCGAAGTCCGCCACCGTGGAATATACAAAGTAGTCGCTTATAGGACAAAACTGCGCTTTTCGGGCAAATTTGCCAAACCGGATATTGCCACTTTGGATGTACCGGAAACTGCTCTTGAAAATCAGGCCATTTTTGAAATAGGCATTCCCGATATGCGGGGAATCAATAAAGACATAGCGATTCAATGGGGAGATTCTTCGCTTCCGGTCATTCCGGGGCTCCCCAACACACATATTGCCACATCGGGTGTTCATGCCCGATTACACCTTTCGGACAATGAGTTGAATAACTTCTCATTTGAACTCGATCTGAACGGGAGCCAGTCGCTTAACTTTATCCCCATGGGCAAGAAGACCAATGTTAACCTGAAATCGTCATGGACATCTCCCAAATTTAAAGGGGCCTTTTTGCCTGATGACCGTAACATCGACGAAAAGGGTTTTACTGCTGAATGGAATGTATTGCAACTAAACCGGAATTATCCGCAACAATGGATTGATAAACAGTATAGCGTTGACGAATCAGCTTTTGGCGTTGAGCTGTTAACTCCCGTAGATACCTATCGTAAATCCGAACGATCGGCAAAATACGCCATTCTCTTCATTACACTGACCTTTATCGTCTTCTTTTTTGCAGAAGTAATGACCAAAACCCGTATCCATTTCATCAATTACCTGCTTACGGGAATTGCACTCTGTATTTTTTATTCGCTATTAACGGCCCTGGCCGAACATATTAATTTCAACATAGCCTACCTGGTATCAGGTATTACCATCATTGGCATGATTGCCGCTTTTGCGCACTCGCTTTACAAAAGAAAGCAGGTTACTTTTACCGTTATCGCCACGCTCATCATCCTTTACACATTCCTTTTTGTAATCCTGCAGTTAATGGACTACTCGCTGCTGTTTGGCAATATCGGCCTGGTTATTATATTGGGAGTTGTAATGTACTTTTCACGCAAAGTGGACTGGTATTCAACCCCGAAGGGAATTTCAGACAATAACTGATGGTGTTCATATTAAATTGCTAAATTTGATAAAAGACATAGTACAAATGGGGCACAAGGACAATAACTTCAGTGTAAAGGAAAGACTCGGCAGTTTTAAATATGCCTTTAAAGGTATGAAACATGTGCTGAAAGCCGAACACAATATGTGGATACATCTTTCTGTTGCTTTTGTAGTGATTGTCCTTGGCTTTTTATTAAAAATAAGCCGTTACGACTGGATGATTGTCTCGCTTTGCATAGGTTTTGTACTTTCTGCTGAAATTATGAACACAGCCATTGAAAAACTGACCGATAAGGTATCGCCCGAACGTAACGAAATAGCCGGTCTGGTAAAGGATATAGCAGCCTGCGCCGTGCTTATTTCGGTAATAGCATCCGTTGTTGCCGGTTTACTGGTGTTTGTGCCGCCCTTATTAAAGCTTGTTAAACAGGTATAGGAAAAATGAATACGCCCATCAGAACTGACCTGCCTGCCTGACGCCAGGTCACCCTGAGCTTGTCGAAGGGTGATATAATGTGAATACAATCATCCTACAAGTCATACTTCGACAGGCTCAGCATGACAAACATACTGCCAGTCATTCTTCGACAGGCTCAGCATGACAATTACATTCAGGTATCTGCCAGACGCCGTTTTTTATTTTCCCGCGAAATAAATAACTTTCGAAGGCCAGAAAAAACCGGTTCCATGCTCGATGACTTTAAAAAATACCTGACAGCATCATGCGGCTGCCCCTTAAACAGCAGATTTCTGCTCACGGTCAGCGGTGGGATAGACTCGGTTGTTATGGCCGCACTGTTTCAATCGGCAGGTCTCGAATTTACCTTTGCACATTGCAACTTTAATTTAAGAGGAGCTGAATCCGACGGCGATCAACTTTTTGTGCAACAACTGGCTGAAAAGATGGAGGTGCTTTGCCATATCAGGTCGTTTGACACCCGGCAATATGCTCTTCATAACAGGATTTCCATTCAAATGGCGGCGCGGGATCTCAGATATGCCTGGTTTGATGAACTGGCCCGTGAAAACAACTACGCTTTTGTGGCAACAGGCCACAATAAAAACGACGTGGTTGAAACCATGCTGCTAAACCTTACACGCGGTGCAGGATTAAGAGGCCTGATGGGTATCCGGCCACGGGTCGACAGACTGATCAGACCGTTGCTTTTTGCAACCCGGCAGGAAATCATGCAATTTGCCATGGCCAATGACCTGCAATGGCGTGAGGACTCATCAAACGCATCTGACAAGTACCACAGGAACAACATACGGCATAATGTTATTCCGGCACTGGAAACCATCAATCCGGCCTTCACAAAAAGTGCCATTAACACCATGGGATTGCTGGAGCAAACCGGAAAACTGCTCGATTACTTCATTTCCGGCATACCCGGTTTACGTACCGAAAAGTCAGGTCAGGTGCTGATTGACATGGAAATGCTAAAGTCCATACCGGCTAAAGAAATAGTTTTATTTGAATTACTGAGGAATTACGGTGTTAACCAACCGGTAATCGCCCTTATTCTCGATTCTATAAATGCCATACCCGGTAAACAGTTTCACACCCACAGCCATACCATCACACGTGACCGGCATCACCTGATTGTAACAACCAGATCAGTTCCCGATACGGCTGAAACAACTATTGATGAAGACACTGCCCTGCTGATATACCCGCTTCACCTGGTTTTTAGAACCATCGATGATCTTTCGGGTTTTATCATTCCACACGAAAACAATATGGCAGCCATTGATGCCGGGAAACTCACCTACCCGCTGACGCTCAGGCGATGGAAAAAAGGAGACAGGTTTTACCCGTTAGGCCTCAGGGGATCAAAAAAGGTAAGCGATTTTCTGATCAACATCAAAATGCCCCTTCCCGATAAACAAGACCTGTGGATTATTGAAAGCGGAGGCAATATTGTATGGCTTGTTAACCAACGAATTGACGACCGTTTTAAAGTAACGGCCGGAACCAGAAACATTCTGCTGATTACTTATAACAGTTAAAAATCACCATGCTCGTTTAATTAAAAAAACGTAAATTTAGCTATGGAAAATTTTACGACCATTGAAAAAGCATGGCTTGCCTTACTGAAAAGTGATGATAATGAGCGTATTATACAAACCTTGCACGAAATACGAAATGCAGGTTCGGTAAAAATGTTGCCGGAACTGTTTAAGATGATACACAAAGAAACCCCCTCGGTTGTCCGGAATGAAATCCTTAACCTGGTAAGCGATATCAAATCGCAGGAAGCCGTTCCCTATATTGCCGGGTCAATTGACAAGATCGATTTTGGCGATTACCTTCCGGCATTTGTGGCCGCCTGCTGGCATTCAGGGCTCGACTTCAGCAAACACTTGCGGGTTTTTGCTGCGCTTTTTATTCAGGCCGATTACAAAACCGCCCTCGAAGCTTTTACGGTTATCGAGGAATCACTTGAAGATGCCTCCGAAGACGAAATATACCAATGCATTCTTTTTCTGAAAGATGCCGAATGCATGGTAACTGATGAAAAACTGCCTTTATTCAGGGAGTTGCGAAAAGTTATCGAGCGAAGCTAATCTATTCTCCGGGCAAACTCGGTCAGCAACAACATCAGCCCCTCAAATCCTTTAAAACTCAAATTTTCTGGCGTATCGTCCAGGTCGTGATATGCCGAAATACCACCCATGGTATAAATGAAAAATGAAGGCACTCCTTTTCGGTAAAACGGACAGTGATCGCTATTGCAGGCCTCTCCTCTTTTTTTTACGGTTGCCAGCAGTTGTTGCGCGTCATTTATGTAAACCAATGTGCTGTACCACTCATGAAACACTCCACCGTTAACAACCGTAATGCCTTCACTTCCATTCCCAACCATATCGAGGTTTACCAGAAATTTTACTGCTTTCAGATCAATCAGGGGATTATCGGCAAAATACGATGATCCCAATAAGCCAAGCTCCTCACCCGAAAATGCCATAAACACCAGTGTGTAAGGCAAAGGGTGATCTTTGAAATACCGGGCGAGTGTCAGCATCATCGAAACCCCTGAGGCATTGTCGTTTGCTCCGGGAAAAAATACATTCCGCCCCATGGTACCCAGATGGTCGTAATGGGCTGTAAAAACAAACATCGAATCGGGGTATTTTGTGCCTAATATGGTGGCAACTACATTGCGGGTCTCATGTTTGGCAAGCAGACGGTTATCCACCTGAATCTTAACATTTTTAGCATTTGCAGGAAAGGCATCTGCTTTAACCCTGAACCAGGGAATTGGATTTGCCACGGAAGCTATACCATGGGTAAGCTTTTCGCTGGTAATCTCAATAACTGCCTTTA